>JASLEW010000526.1 GCA_030150965.1 Thermoanaerobaculia bacterium
AGCGGCTCCGTCGCCACCTCGGCCACCAGGCGCGGAGCGGCCATCGCGGCGCCGCGCTCGACCGCCTCGCGCATCGCCCGGAGCGTGGCCTGGCCGATCAGCACGCGGTCATCGGCCAGCAGCAGCAGGGCGTCGAGGTCCCGGCCGGGAGGCCGGCTGCCACCCGCCCCTCCCTCGGGCGATCCGCCGCCCTCCTCTCCGGGAACCGGGCCGCTGCCCGCGGCGGCGCCCGGCGGTTGGGCGGCGTCCGCTCCACCGGTCCCGCCGGCTGCAGCGAGCTCCAACTCGACGATCCACGGCTCCGGGAAGGCGCTGCGGACGTCGGCCAGCACCGCCGAGCGGAGATAGGTGAGCTCAGGAGAGTGCGCGGTTTCGGGCCGCACCGCCCGCAGCACGCCCAGCCGGCGGATGGCGGTCACCGCCGGCCACCGTCACGCCCGGCCGGAGCGCCGCCGCGCCGCCCGGCCGTGCCCCCTGGCGTGCTCCCCGGTGCGCAGCGTCCCGCCGGCGCCGCCGGTCGGTGGCCCACGCTCACCGCCGGGAGCGTCCCCGCCCGGACGGCGTCCCGCCGCTCTCCGGGCCGGCGGCAAGGCGGGCCGCCAGCGGCTTGGGGGCCACCAGCCGGTAGCTCTCCGCCACCAGCTCGGCCACCTCGGTCCAATCGATCCGTTGCCGGTCGAGGCGCAGCCCCACCCAGCCGCGTGGCCCGATGTAGGCCGGCAGGTAGTAGCGCCCGGGAGCGGCGCCGACCAGGTCGGCGTTGCCGCCGAGCGCCACCTTGCAGCAGACCGCGACGATGCCGTCGCCATGATGATCGTCGAGGAAGTAGGCGAAGATCCGCTGGCGCACCAGGAAGCTCGCGTGGCTCCCCGAGTCGCGCCGCGCCGTCTCGGGCAGCGCCAGGCAGAGCGACGACAGGCTCGCGAGCCGCCGGTCCTCGCCGCTCACCGGGCGCCGCCGCGCGCGCCGCTCACCCGCCGGCCGCTCACGCTCTCGCCGCTCGGCGTCGGGGGCGCCGCGGCAGGGTTGGGGGCCTGGTGCCTCATGGCGCGGTGAGCCTGCCGGCGCGCACCCAGGTCGTGCCGCCCACCGTCACCGTCGCATCGGTGAAGAAGTTCCAGCGCACGTAGCTGCCCTTGACCCGGCCGCCCAGCTCGGTGTTGTCGCCCAGCGACAGGCGGAGGACGCCGGCGCCGTAGCCGTAGTAGGGGATCCAGGGCGCCGCCGCCGGCACCGCCAGCTCGGGGTTGAAGCCCAGGGCGAGCTCGCGGAAGGAGCGCGACACGTCGCCGTTGCTGCCGATCTCCGCCTCGACCGCCGACTCTGTCGCCGGCCCGGCGGGGCCGTCGGGCGGGATCACCTCGGCGACGCGCCCGTGCACGAAGCGCAGCTTCACCGCGCCGACCGCCCGGCCGTCCCAGGCGGCGGGCGGGAAGGCGATGGTGCCCTCGACGGTCTCCTCGAGCGGCGCCACCCGCACCGCCCCGCAGGGGATCTCGATCTCGCGGTCCACCAGCACCCGCGCCGCCGCGGCGCGCGCGGCCGAGGCGTCGCCGTCCTGCAGGTTGACCGGCCGGTCGCCGGCGCGAAAGCGCAGATCGGTCCCCTCGGGCGTGGTGACGCGCACCTCGCCGGCGGCGAGGGCCGCGGCGAAGCGCCGCTCGACCGCGCCGATCGCCCGGCAGTCCGAGTGCAGCGCGGCCTGCTGGTAGGTGGCATCGATCACCGCCGGGTCCGGCAGCGGCTGGCCGGGGACGGCCATGGCGCTCGACAGGGTGCCGCCCTGCCAGTGGAAGTGCACCGTCCGGCCGTGCCCTTCGCGCAGCACCTCCTGCATGGCGGCGTACTCGGGATTCGACGGCTCGGCGCCGGGCAGCATCACCGCCGCGTCGACGTCGCGCAGCCGCTCGTGCAGCGCCGCCCGCGAGGCCAGCCAGGCCTTCTCGACCGCCGCCCGGTCGAGCCCGACGGGAGGCGGCATCACCGTCCAGCAGCCCAGGTCCACGCCGCCGGCCCGGATCACCGCGGCGCGCAGCGGCGCCACGATCGGCTGGAACTGCCCGGGGTCGGCCACCAGCAGCACCTTCTCGCCCGGCCGCAGCGCCAGCGCCGTCACGATGCGCTGCGCCAAGGCCGGGTAGTCGAGCGGCGCGGCCTTCGGCGTCACGGCAGCCGGCTCTCCCCCGGTCATGGCGGCGGCGCCGGCGGCCACCAGCGCCAGCGCCAGGAGATGGACCGCCAGGAGCCCTCTGGCGAGCCGTCGGTTCTCGCGCATCGCATCGCCTCCTCAGGCGCCGCCCGCGCGGCGGCGTCACGCGGGCAGACGCGTCATTCTAGTGGCATGTCGAGGAGAAACCGAAGGCGCGCCGCGGGCATGCGGGCATGGCTCGTGCGCCAGGAGAGACCGGCACCCGCAGCGGCCAGCCGCTAGCGCGGTGCGCCACAGATCCGCTATCAAGGCGTCGAGGCATCCGCGTTCTTCCGGCCAGGCGCGCCGACGCAAGCGTAGCGGGGACCACGCTGAGGAGGCGCAACGACGCCGGAGACGCGGAGGGCCGGCGCATTGGGTAGCGGATTCGTGACGCACCGCGCTAGCGCGCCGGGCCGCTCCCCGCGGGGCGGTACACGGCGTAGCTCGCGCTGTCGGCGAGGAGCATCCGGCCGGACGGCATGCGGTCCCACGGCGGCGCCGCCGGCCTCCTCCAGGCGCTCTTCCCCACCAGCAGGCAGGCGCCGGCGTCCGGGCCGCCGCCGCCCGGCCCCGGCGTTGCGGCGGCCGGCGGCTCGACCACCCGGAAGCCGTCCACCACCTCCAGGATGAAGCGCTCCGAGTAGGCCAGCGCGAAGGTCGAACGGATCTCCCGGCAGGCGCCGCCGGCGGCCGGCGCCAGCGCCCGCAGGAAGCGCTGGTCGGCCGACATGGGATCCTTGAGCAGCACGCGCCCGACCAGCCGGATCTCGCAGAGCGCGAGCGGCAGGACCAGCAGGCCGAGCAGGGCCGGGCCGCGCAGGCGCTCGGGAATGCGCTGGAGCAGGAAGAGGACGCTCCCGGCCGCGACCATCGCCAGGGCCGGGTAGATCGGGTCGAGGTACCAGTGGTGCTGGGTGCGCACCAGCGACACGATGGCGAGCGGCAGCGCCACCCAGAGGGCGAGCAGGCCGGCGATCCGGCCGCGCCGCGGACGCCCCGGCCAGCGCGACCGCGGGACTCCCGTCAGCAGCAGCCCGGCCGCCGCCAGCATCATCGGCGGCCAGGGGGCGAAGCGGTCGAACAGCGCCAGCAGATAACCGAATGGCGACGAGGTGCTGCGGTCGACGATCATGGTGGAGCGCTCGACCACGTCCTCCCGCAGCATGCGCACCAGGAAGTCGGGCGAGCCGTCGGCGTGCCAGCGCGCGTACACCCAGGCGCCGACGATCGCCGCGAACAGGCCGGCCGCCACCGCGCACGGCAGCAGCCGCTGCCGCCGCCAGGCCCCGCTCCACAGCGCATAGGCCGCGGCCACCGCCGCCATCGGCACGATGCCGAAGCTCTTGAGCAGGAAGCCGCAGGCGAAGACCGCGGCGAGCGGCACCACCCGCCACGGCGACTCGCCGAGCGCCGGCAGCTGCACCGCGGCGAGCAGCAGGATGAAGGTCAGCTCCGAGTCGAAATCGCCGCTCCGCGCCCCGTGATGGCTGAGGTAGCCGAAGGTGGTGGCCACGATCAGCCCGGCGAGGATCGCCAGGCGGCGGTGGAACCACCGCCGCGCACAGCTCATGGTGACCGCCGCCGTCGCCACGGCGCAGAGCGCCGAGGGCAGGCGCAACGCCAGCGCCGAGCCGCCGAAGAGGGCGAACGACAGCGCCATCAGCCAGTAGCCGAGCGGCGGCTTGAGCGCCCACAGCTCCTTCCTGCCGGCATAGGTGGTGACCACGAAGTCCTGGTGCGCCTGCATCTCGAAGGCCGAAACGCCGTAACGGGCCTCGTCGTAGTC
>JASLEW010000554.1 GCA_030150965.1 Thermoanaerobaculia bacterium
GCCGCCGCCGTGGCGCCGGCGTGAGGCGCCGCGGCCGCGGCGGCGTTGAGCTGCGCCGCCGTCGCGCCCGCTCCGCCCGCGCTCCCGGCGGGATGGCCGGGCGCGCCGGCGTACTCGGCCAGCCAGAAGCGCTCGGCGGCGGCATAGCGGTCGGCGGAGAAGACCTCCAGCGTCTCGACCTGCGGCGCCGCCGGGCGCTCGTACTGGCAGGCCCGGCGGAGGTTCTCGATCAGCTGCGGCGACGGCTCGCGCCGGGCCGGATCGAGGAGCTTCTCGCGCACCGCCGCGTTGAAGCAGCGCAGGAAGGTGTCGATCTGGTCGAACGACATGCCGCGGTTCTGCAGCAGGAACAGCGACACGAAGTTGAAGCCGGGGTCGGGCACCCACAGCGGCGTGTCGAACGTCAGGTGGCAGCGCTCCACCAGGTCGCAGGCGGTGGCCACGTCCATGGTGTCGTGCGACCAGGTGAAGTGGTAGCCCTTGATGCCGTAGCGGTCGCGCTCCTTCCAGATCGGCGTCACCGGGTCGCAGTACCAGACCAGCGGGCGGTAGAAGTCGGGCCGCGTCTCGGCCAGGAAATCCATCGTCTCCTGCGCCGTGGCGTGGGTCTCGCCGGGGAAGCCGAAGAACAGCGAGGCGAAGACCTTGATGCCGGCGTCCTTGAACAGCGGCACCGCGCTCAGGTAGTGATGCTTGCGCGGCGTCTTGTTCATGTTGATGAGCAGCTGGTCGTTGGCCGACTCCAGCCCCAGGAACACCCCCTGGCAGCCCGCCCGCGCCATCAGCTGCACCAGCTCGGCGTCGCAGAAGTCGGCACGGAAGAAGCAGTGCCAGCGGAAGCCGTAGTTCTGGCGGATCATCATCCGCATCATGTCCTTGAAGGTGGCGAGCGGGACGTTGGCGGTGTCGTCGACGAAGAAGATGCCGGTGACGGTGCCGACGTCGCGGATGGCGTTGAGCTCGCGCTCGATGTACTCCAGCCGCGAGACGTTGTACTTCTCGGTGCGCAGCGGGAACGAGCAGAACGAGCAGGTGAACGGACAACCCTTGGTGATGCGCACGTTGACGTAGCTGCCGACGTGCTCCGGCGGGAACAGCGAATAATCGATCAAGTTTTCATGCAGCGCGTTGAACTCGCGCTCGCTGCGGGTGAGCACGAAGCGCTCGCCCTCGCGGTAGCCGATGTTGGGGATGCCGGCCAGCTGGCCGCCGTGCTTGAGCGCCTGCAGGATGTGCACCAGCGCCTGCTCGCCCTCGCGGCTGCGCACGTAGAGGTCGGCGCCGATGTACTTGAACACCGCCTCCAGCTCGGCGTCCTCCATGGTCTCGGAGCGCTTGGCGATGTAGGGGCCGCCGACGATCACCGTCGTCTCCGGGCTGTGCTCGCGCAGGAAGTTGACCACCTCGATGATCGGCGTGTCGTAGTTGTAGATCGTGGTGGTCACCACCGCGGTCAGGTACTTGCGCGTGCGCAGCTTCTCCAGCAGCTCTTCCTTCTGCTGCTGGAAGAGGTTGACGTAGTCGAAGGTGAAACCGCGGCGCGCCAGGTAGGTGCACAGGTACATGACCACCATCCACAGCACCTCGGTGTTGTGGAACGAGCGGCGCCTGCCGCCCTGCGGCTGCCCCTCGTGGTAGAAGTGATCGAGGATGTCCATCGCCCGGTAGGGGCGGCCCTGGTACTCGATGAAGTTGAGGTTCAGATCGCGGAAGTCGGGATGGTCCACGCCCATGGCGCGCATCATCTCGACCTCGTGGGCGAACTGCCCGTCGTTGTAGCCGATGATCAGACAATCAGTTGCCATGACGCACTCCCGCGCCGTCCGCTTGCCGTGCCGCCCGCCTCGGGCGCCGTAGTACGGTCCTCTTGCACCGCCGATGCTCTCCGGAGTCTCCGGATTCCCCGCGGCTCCTCGCTGCGTTCCGGCCGCTTCCCGCCTCGCCGCCGCTCAGGGCCTGGTGGCGACGATCTGGAACGAGTGCGTGGGATTCACGCATTCGCCCGGCGTCACCGTGCTGACGAAGGAGACGTCGCCGAAGCCGTCGAACAGCGCCCGGACCTCCTCCTCGCCGCTGAGCATGTGCCGCGTGTGGTAGCTGGCAAACTGGGCGCAGCGCTTGAGCAGGTCGTCGCGCCGGCCGTCCTGGTGCTGCGGGTAGTAGTGGGTATGCTCGCCGTGCAGCCGCCACGCCCGCTCGGCGTAGCCGCGCCGCAGCTCCGGCGTGGTGACGCCGCCGACCATCGCCGTCGTCACCAGGCTGCCGCCGGGCTTGAGCAGCTCCTTCCAGCGCTTGACGATGAGCGGCTTGCTCTCGCCGTTGATGACGGTGAGGAACTCGTCGGTGACGATGAGATCGAACGGCGCCTCCGGCATGTCGCAGGTCAGGAGGTCGGCGCAGCGGGTCTCGATGCTCAGCCCATGGCGGTCGGCGTACCACTGGCACGATTGCAGCGGCGTGCGGCAGATGTCGTAGACCACGATGCGCGGCGAGGCCTGGGCGATCTCGATCGCCTCGTGCAGCTGCGCCAGCATGCCGTAGTCCGCGGCGGCCGAGATCAGCACCTGCGCCTGCGGGCGTCGGCGCAGGACGTCGCCCAGCGCTTCGTTGTAGAACTCGTACCAGGACGGCACCGCCACCATGTTGAGCAGCCGCAGGTACTGCCAGGTGCCGTGATACCAGTCGCAGCTGAGGCTCGGCGGCTGCGGCGCGGCCTCCGCCTCGTGCTTCTTGGCCCACTCCTCCATGCCACCCTGGTTCTTGCTGCAACAGAGGGTGCGTGACCACTCCTCCATCATCGGCGCCGATTCGATCAGCAGGTCACGGGTGCGCGTGTCCAGCGAGTAAAGGGCGCCCGCCGGCGCCGTTGACGACAAAGGCATCATCAGTCTCCTATTAAGCTGAGCTCCGATTTTTGGCTGCTATTCCTACGTGCGCGTTCCGTGTGGAACAGAGACACTGCCGCGTCACTCCATCTCGCCATAGGGGGGTGGAGTACGGTCCTCGCGTCTGCCCGACCCGCATTCTACAGCGCTGCAACGATCTGGAGCAATCGAAGGCAGCGAAATCCCGGCGGACGTTCCCTCTGTGCTACCCCGCGAGGGTATGACGGCCGAGAGCGGCCGGTCTGGAGGTGCACGCAGGCGCTCATACCGGTTCTTGTGCGATGATCGAACCGAATGAGACGGCAGGGCCGCTGCTCGGCCGCGGGCCGCGTCGCGCCCGGCCGTCCGCCGAGGACCTCGATGACCGACATCAATGAGCTGGCATTCGTCCGCAAGCAGGACCGTCCCGACGCCCGCGTGCGCCTCTACTGCTTCACCTTCGCCGCCTCCAGCGCCCAGATCTTCCACGGCTGGAACGATCACGTGCCGGAATGGCTGGAGGTGAGCGGCGTCGAGATGCCCGGACACGGCGCGCGCCTTGCCGAGCCGCCGTACGACGACTACAGCGCGGCGGCGGTCGACATTGCCGACACCCTCGATCCGGTGATCGATCGACCGTACGCGCTGTTCGGCCACTGCCTGGGCGCCGCCCTGGCCTACGAGGCCACGCGGGTGCTGGCCGAGCGCGGACGGCCCCAGCCGCTGCGGCTGTTCAGCTCGGGCGCCCGCGGACCGCATCTCGGCATTCCGATCGCGGACGTCGAGAGCATGGGCGACGACGAGTTCATCCAACACATGCACAAGGCCTACTCCGCGCCGATCCATTTCCTCACCCATCCCGAGATGCGGCCGCTGTTCCTGCCGATGGTGCGGGCCGACGCGCGGATGACGCAGAACTACCGCTATGCCGCGGGGCCGCCGGTCGGCTATCCGATCACCGCGGTGGCCGGTGAGACCGACGAGGACGTGCAGCGGGAGCATCTGGAAGGCTGGCGCCGGCACACCACCGGCGAGGTCACGCCGCGCATCTACCCCGGCACGCACTTCTTCTTCCTGCAGAGCGCGCCGCAGGTCCTGGCCGACTTCGCCGGCGAGCTGGAGCGCGACGCGGGCGGCGCCGCTCCGGCCGCGCCCGCGCCGGCGGCGACGGCCAGGGCATGAGCCGCGGCCCGAGCCTGCAGGAGCGCTTCGCGCCGCACAGCCGCTGCTTCGGCTGCGGCCCCGGCAACGGCCGCGGGCTGGGCCTCCGCAGTCACGAGGACGGCGGCGAGGTGACCGCCGAGTGGCAGCCCGAGCCTCATCACGAGGCCTTCGACGGCGTGGTCAGCGGCGGCGTGATCGGTGCGCTGTTCGATTGTCACTGCACCTGGGCGGCGGCCTGGCACCTCATGCAGCGCGACGGGCTCGCCGCGCCGCCCTGCACCGTCACCGCCAACTTCGAGGTGCAGCTCGCGGCGCCCAGCTCGTCGGCGGCGCCGCTCCGTTTCCGCGCCGGGGCGGTGGAGTCGTGGGGCGATCACGTGATGGTCGAGGCCACCCTCGAATCCGGCGGGCGCGTCACCGCGACCTGCCGCGGCACGTTCGTCACCATCCGGGAGGGCCACCCGGCCTATCACCGGTGGGGCTGACGCCGCCGCCGGCGTCCCGCCGCGGCAGCCGGCGCGGCCGGCGCACCCGGAGAGCCTGAAGCGCCCGGAGAACCTCGGATGGAACCGGAGACGTCGCGCCTCGAAGCCGCCCTGCGGCGCCAGGCGGCCCGGGTGCTGGGTGTGCCCGAGGCGGCGGTCCCACTCGACCGGCCGCTGCTCGGCCTCGGGCTCGACTCGCTGGGGGCGGTCGAGCTCAGCCAGTGGGCCTGGACCGAGGCCGGGGCCGAGCTGCCGCTCGCCGAGCTGCTCGACGGCGGCAGCGTCAGGAGCCTGGCGCGCTTCCTGGCGGAGCGGGGCACGGCGGGGGCGGAGGGAGAACGCCCCGACGGATCCAAGGGGCCCCCGCAGCGGCGCGAAGGCGATGCGGCCTTCCCGGGTGGGCCGGCCGGCGCCGGCGGCGAGGCACGGCCAGCCGGTGTGGCCGGCGCGGCGGGCTGTGCCGTGGCCGGGGGTCCGCCGGAGGCGCCGGGGGCGGCCGGCCGGCCG
>JASLEW010000570.1 GCA_030150965.1 Thermoanaerobaculia bacterium
GTTGGCGGAGCCGGGCGCCGGCAGCGGCGGGGAGCCGGCGGCGGTCGCCGGTTTCGTGGTGGCCGCCGACGCCGTGGCGCTGGCGCTGCCCGGCGTGCCGCGGCGGACGCGCGGCGTGCTCTTCGCCTCCGCCCAGGGCGCCTTCTTCGCCCGCACCTCGCCCTTCGGCCGGCGCCGCGCCTGGCCGCTCGGCGCCCCGGCGGTGCCGGGCGCCGCCGCGCCGAGCCTGACGCGGACGCTGCTGTGGACCGAGCTGCGCGCCGCCACCTCGACCGCCGGCACGTCCGGCGCCACCGCCGCCACCGGCACGGCCTCCGCCGCCAGCGCTGCCTCCGCCGCCCCGGCGGGCGCCGGCAGCGGCGGTCCCACTGCCCGCATCGCGCTGCCGCGGACGCTCGACCTGGCGCGGCTGGGGCAGATCCTCGGCGCCGCCGGAGCCAATGCAGCCGCCGGAGGCGCCGGCGCCATCGGAGCGGTTGGAGTCATCGGAACCGCCTGAGCCGCACGGCCGGCGGCCTGGCGCAGCGCTTCCAGCGCCGCCTGGCGCGGGTCAGCAGCGGCGCCTGGACGCTCGCGACCGGCGAGGACCTCAGGTGGCCGGCAACGCGCGGCGGCAGCATCACGCCGAAGACGCGCCTCCTGCGAGGCGGTCGGCTGAGACCGGGCCCGGCGTCAGCAGGGAGGCTCCCGGCGGCGGCCCGTCCCGCCGGGGCCACGAGGCGGCTCAGCGCTCGCTGTCGAGCATGCGCATCCGCCGCAGGCGCTCGAAGGCGCGGCCGATGCCGCCAACGCCGCCGCCGCGCTATACTGCCGCGGCCGCTCGCCGGCCGCGCGCAAGCGCTCCATCACAGGAGGCCGCTGGATGACACGAAGGCTCTGGCTGGCGCTCGCCCTCGCCGCGCTGCCGGGGTGTGGGCGCGGCGACCACGCCGCGGCGCCGGCTCCCGGCGCCGGAGCGCCGAGCGCCGAGGCGCCGACCGCCGGCCAGGTGGTGGAGCAGTACGCCGCGGCGCGCGGCGGGCACGACCGGATGCTGAGCCTGGAGACGGTGCGGATGAGCGGCAGGATCGCCAGCTTCCGCGGCCAGAGCGGCGTGCCGGTCACCGTCGAGAGGAAGCGGGCCGGTGGCAGGTACCTGTGCCGCATCGCCGCCGCCGGCGGGCCGGTGGTCGCGGCGGTGGACGGCGCGACCGCCTGGGAGCTCGATCCGGCCGGGGGCATCCCTCGGCCGCGCCGGATGGAGCCCGCACGCGCCGCCCGCCTGCTCCACCAGGTGCCGATCGAGGGCCCCCTGATCGCCTACGCGCAGCAGGGCGGCCGGCTCGCCCTGGTGGGCCGGGAGCGGCTGGCCGGCGCTATCAGGGGGGAGAGGGGGGACGGAGGGGAGGGGACGGGGGGTGGGACGGGCGGCACGGCGGGCGCGAGCGGCGCCGGCGCCGAGGTCTACCACCTGCGGCTGACCTACAGCGACGGAGCGGCCGCGGACTTCCTGATCGACGCCAAGAGCTTCCTGCTGCTGCGGCTGCGCGAAGCCGGCGCGGTGACCTCGTTCTCCGACTACCGCAAGGTCGACGGCCTCGGCTGGCCGTTTGCCGAGCGCACGGTGCCGTTCGGCGATGCCGGCGATGCCGGCGATGCCGCCGATGATCGCGGCGCGGCGGCGCGGGCCCCGGCCGGCCGCAGCACCGCCTGGGATACCGTCGAGCTGAACGTCAGCCTGCCGGACGGTGACTTCCAGCTGCCGCGCTGAGCGCCGCGGGACCGCCACCGGGCGGCCGCCGGCGGCCCAAAGACGACACGGCTGCAACGGCAAGGCGGCCGAGGCGCGCGAGCGCCGCTCTTCATCCATTCTGTCCCTCTTCTTTGTAGTATCGTGCGTGATGGATGAGGAAAGCTGTAACAGCCCTGCCATCCAAGCCATGGCCACGCGGGCGTCGTCCCGGAAACCCTGCCGGCCTACACACCTGTCTTGTGGCGGTGCACCCTCCCGCTCCGCCTGACGCGGGAGACCTCGCCGTCGAAATCTCGTCACCAAACGCCATGGATCGGGCTCGTGGGGCGGTGCCCTCGAGCCATGCGAGGAGACATTGACAATGAGCGAGAGCGCGGCTCCCGAGCTGGGAAACTTTGCCACCGAGATCGATCACGTGGCCATCGCGGTGCGTGACCTGGAGACCTCCGTCACCTTCTTCACCAAGGTCCTCGGCTTCGAGCTGAAGGAGCGCCGCAAGACCGAGGGCAAGCACACCGCCATGGTCTCCGCCGTGCTCAAGGCCGGCCCGCTGACCTTCGTGCTGCTCCAGGGGACGACGCCGGAGTCGCAGGTGACGCGCTTCATCGAGCACTACGGGCCCGGCGTGCAGCACATCGCCATCGGCGTCAAGGACCTGCCGCGCGCCGCCGAGACGCTGAAGGCGGCGGGCATGGCCTTCGACACCTCGGTGATCGAAGGCGGCGGCCTGCGCCAGATCTTCACCCACCGCGACGAGGGGTCGGGGCTGATGATCGAGTTCATCGAAAGGCTGGGCGGCGACTTCTCCGATCAGAGCGTGCAGAATCTGTTCGAGCAGCTGGAGCAGAAGGACGCCTTCTAACCGCGCCGCCCGGCCAGGCGGCAGGCCGCCCGTGGCCGCCGGGACCCCTCCATGGAAGTGACGCTCAAGGATTGTTTCGTCGATCCGTTGCTGGAGGTGATGAACTTCCTCAACGAGGTCGTGCTGCGCTACCCGGCGGCGGTCTCGTTCGCGCCGGGGCGGCCGGCGGAGCGCCACTTCGACGTCGCCGGCACCATGGGCAAGGTGGAGCGCTTCGTGGCCGCGCGCGCGGCGGCCACCGGCGTGCCGGCGGCGGCGGTCTACGCCGACCTGGGCCAGTACAACCGCACCAACGGCATCATCAACGAGCTGATCGCGCGCCAGATCGAGCTGGACCACGGCATCCGCGCGGCGCCCGGCGCGATCATGGTCACCGCCGGCTGCCAGGAGGGGATGGCGGTGCTGCTCGCCGGGCTGTTCGACGCCGGCGACGTGCTGCTGGCGAGCGACCCCACCTACATCGGCATCACCGGCCTGGCGCGGGTGCTCGGCATCCCGGTCGTCGCCGTGCCCAGCGGCCCGCACGGGCTCGACGCCGCCCGGGTCGAGGAGGCGGCGGCGGCGGTCGAGCGCTCCGGGCGGCGGGCGCGCGCGGTCTACGATATCCCGGACTTCAACAACCCGATGGGCACCAGCATGCCGCTGCCCGCGCGCCGGGAGCTGCTGGCGCTGGCGGCGCGGCGGCGGCTGCTGATCTTCGAGGACAACCCCTACGGCATGTTCGCCTACGACGGCGAGCCGCCGCCGACCCTCAAGGCGCTCGACCGCGACGGCTCGGTCGTCTACCTGGGGAGCTTCTCGAAGACGCTCTTCCCCGGCCTGCGCCTCGGCTACCTGGTCGCCGACCAGGAGGTGGTCCTGGCCGGGGGCCGGAGGGTCGCCCTGGCGGAGGAGCTCTCCAAGGTCAAGAGCCTCACCACCGTCAACACGCCGCCGCTGCTGCAGGCCGCGGCCGGCGGCATCCTGCTCGACACCGGCGGCTCGCTCGCCGGCCTGGTGCGCGCCAAGCTCCCGTTCTACCGCGCCAACCGCGACCGCATGCTCGCCTGCCTGGAGGCCGAGCTGGCCGGCGTCGCCGGCTGGAACCGGCCGGCGGGCGGGTTCTTCCTGACCGTCGAGCTGCCGTTCGAGTTCGACATGGCGTGCGTCGAGGAGTGCGCCCGCGACTTCGGCGTCATCTGCTGCCCGATGAGCTTCTTCGCCCTGGCGCCGGGCCGTGAGCGGCAGGTGCGGCTCTCCTTCAGCTACGTGACCGAGGAGCAGATCGAGCCGGGGATCGCCCGCTTCGCGCGCTTCGTCCGCGCGCGGATGGCGCGCTCCGCCCGCCGCCCCGCCGTCCCTGCCACCGCCTCCGGTACCGGCGCCGCCGCCCCGGCGCCGCCGCCCGCCGGTTCCGGGCCCCGACGATGAGCGGCATGGCGGTGGCGCGGCTCGAGGGGCTCATCCGTGAGGCCCTGGAGCGGCGGGGCCTGCCGCCGGAGCACGTGCGCTACGTGGTCGAGGGGTTGATGTTCGCCTCGCGGCGCGGCGTCGACACCCACGGGGTGCGGCTCCTGCCGACGTACCTCGCGGAGCTCGACGGCGGGCGCAGCCGCGCCCGGCCGCCGCTCGCCTGGCTA
>JASLEW010000591.1 GCA_030150965.1 Thermoanaerobaculia bacterium
GCGCGCTCGACCGCCGCGGCCAGCAGCCGCCGCCGGGCCGCGGCGGGCGGCAGCTCGGGCACCGCGCCGCTGCTGAAGGCGAGCAGCTCGGCGCGCGGGCATGCGCCCGTGCGGCGGGCGTGGTCGAGGGTGGTCACCGCCACCACGCTGGCCACCACGACCGGCGGGCCGGGCCGGCCGGCGGCGAGGTTGGCCTCGGCCGCCAGCGTCTCGAAGCCGCCGGCAAAGGCGATGCTGGCCCGGCCGCCGCTCACCAGATCGGCGGCGCAGCTCAGCGCGTCGAGCACCGAGCCGGGGCCGTTGTTGAGCGTCACGTTGGCGCCCTCGCAGCGGTGCTCGATGGCCAGCAGCCCCGCGGCGGCGTTCATCACGGTGAGGGGGAAGAGCCCGGGGTTCACCAGCTGGGCTCCCACGTCCTGGATCTCGCTGACGAAGCGGATCACCTCGTTGAGCGCCGCGAACTGCGTGCCGAGGACGATCGCGCGCTCGCGCGGCTCGGCAAGCCGGCCCAGGTCCGGGCTGGCGACGGCGCGGTCCATCGCGGCGAGCAGGGCGGCGGCGCCCGGGGCACGCTCGTAGAGGGCGGCGCGCTCGCCGCCGCCCTCGCCGCTCGCCGGGCGCACCGCCGCCATCGCCGCCAGGGCGGAGGCCGCCAGGCCCGGCGCCCGATCGGGCGCGCCCTCCATCGCGCCCGCGCAGGCGGTGATCACCACCGGCGACGGCCAGCCGTGGACGAGGACGCCGCCGCCGGCGTCGTCTAGGCACTGCGCCGCAGCGCGACGCATGAGTTATTACCTCCGAAGGCAAAGGCGTTGCTGAGGATGACGTCCAGGGTGGCGGCGCCGCCGAGATCCTCGGGCAGCGCCAGCCTCACGCCGCACTCCGGGTCCGGCGCGGCGACGTTCCAGGCCGGGATCAGACGCTGATCGCGCAGGCTGAGCACCGCGGCGACCGCCTCCAGCGCGCTCGCCGCTCCCAGGGAGTGGCCGGTGAGCGCCTTGAGCGAGGAGAGGTACGGCTGGTCGTCGCCGAACACGGCCCGGCAGGCCCGCCCCTCCGCCAGATCGTTGGCGAGGGTGCCGGTGCCGTGCGCGCTGACGTAATCGACGTCGCGCGGCGCCAGGCCGGCGCTCTCCAGGGCCTGGCCGATGGCGCTGGCGGCGCCGCGGCCGCTGAGGTCGGGCGTGGCGAGGTGGCAGGCATCGCAGGAGAGCCCGTGGCCGGCCACCGCCGCCAGGATCGGCGCGCCGCGCGCCCGTGCCGAGCGCCGCGACTCCAGCAGCAGGAAGCCCGCCCCCTCGCCGAGCAGCATGCCCTGGCGGCCGCGGGCGAACGGCGTGCAGCGCTCGGCGGCCATGGCCCGCATGCGCGAGAAGCCGACGAACGCCAGGCGCGAGAAGCCGTCGGCGCCGCCCGCCAGCAGCCGGCGCCGCCTGCCGGCGGCGATGGCGTCGGCGGCGCGGCAGAGGGCGACGTTGCCGGCCGAGCAGGAGGTGGCCACGGTGAGCGTGGCGCCGCAGACGCCGAGCGCCTGGGCGATCCCGGCGGCGAAGTCGCGCCCCAGGATGGCGGCGGCGGCGGCGCTGCCGTGGCCCCGCGCCACCCCGGCGAGCTCGCTCTCGATCTCCGGCAGGTTGCCGAGCGTGGTGCCGACGAACAGGCCGTCGATCTCCTCCGCCGCCAGGCCCGCGGCCTGCAGCGCCTCGGCGGCGGCGACCGCCGCCAGGCGCGAGGCGCGCGGCAGCTGCTGAAAGGCGGCGCCGGCCGCCGCGCCGAGCGGCGCGTCGTCGATCTCGCAGCCGACGTGATTGCGCAGCGCCGACGCATCGAAGGCGCGCACCGGGCGCGCGGCCGAGGCGCCGCTCTGCACCGCCGACCAGAAGGCCGCCGCGCCGATACCGATCGGCGAGACGACGCCGCAGCCGGTGACCACCGGCAGGTTTTCCTCAGCGCTGCCGGCACGCCACATAGCGCAGCACGTGACCGATGCTGGCCAGCTCGGGCAGATCCCGCTCCGGGATCTCGTAACCCACCTGCTGCTCGACCAGGGAGATGAGCTCGAGACGCATCATGGAATCGACCTGCAGCTCGGCGAACGGCGTCGCCTCGCCGATTGAATCAGGATCGATGTCGAGCAGGAGAGACAACCGGCTGCGCAACGGACCAGCGAGATCGGGCGTCGGCATGAGCAACCTCCTGCGGTCGGGGAGCGTCCCGGAACACTCACATATCGATTTGATCGTAGATGAGCAGGCACCGGCGGTCAAGCTGCCGGCGGATGTAAAGCGGCCTTTGGTGCAATATAAAGCGGCGCTCTCGGCGCACGGATCGACCGCCTGTCCTGGGCGCCGCGCCGACGATCCCGCGGCGCCAGCCGGTCATCCCAGCAAGCTTGAACACCGGGCACGCCCATGGGACCATGCTGATGATTCGAGCGTTTAGAGCAAAAGCGCCCACTGCGCGAGGGCCGACACCGCACGTCAAGCAGCCGGCGACTCTTGGAGGGTTGAAAGGGTTGGAAGCAACGGAGCCCCGCGTGAAGCGACCGATTGGAACTCTCTGGCGCGCGGCGGTCTGGCTGACCGCGGCGCTGATCCTGCTCGGATTTTACGGCTTCGTGCGGCTGCCGCGGCTGGGCGCCGACGAGCGCGCGGCGCTGGCCGCGCGATTTCGCTTCGAGCGCCTGCCGCTGCCCGCGGTGGGCGGCCCGCCGCGCAACCGCGACAACGTGCGCCCGATCAATCCCAGCTACTACCGGCTCGCCTCCTGGGTGTCGGCGATCGGCGCCGCGGCGGCGGTGGCCGACATCGACGGCGACGGCCTGCCCAACGACGTCTGCCTGGTCGATCCGCGCTATGACCAGGTGCTGGTGGCGCCGCTCCCGGGCACCGGCGGGCGCTTCGCCGGCTTCGTGCTCGATCCCGCGCCGCTGCCCTATGACCCGGCGACGATGGTGCCGACGGGGTGCCTGGCGGGCGATTTCAACGAGGACGGCGCCACCGATCTGCTGGTCTATTACTGGGGGCGCGCGCCGGTGCTCTTTCTGCGCCGCACCGGCGCGCCGGGGGCGCCCCTCGGCGCGCTCACCGCGGCGAGCTTCCGCCCGGTCGAGCTGGTGGCCGGGCCGCGGATCTGGAACACCAGCGCCGTGACCCAGGCCGACCTCGACGGCGACGGCCACGTCGATCTCGTGGTTTGCAACTATTTTCCGGACGGCGCCGCGGTGTTCGACGCCAACGGCCGCCGGCCGGAGCGCATGCACGACTCGATGTCGCGCGCCGCCAACGGCGGCGGCAAGCACATCTTCCGCTGGACCGGCGCGGTCGCCGGCGCCGAGCCGGCGGCGCGCTTCGCGGAGGTGACGGGGCTCTTGCCGCCGCGGGTGTGGGGCGGCTGGACGCTCGCCGTGGCGGCCGGCGACCTCGACGGCGACCTGCTGCCGGAGATCTACTTCGCCAACGATTTCGGGCCTGACCGCCTGCTGCACAACGAGTCGCGGCCCGGCCAGCTCGCCTTCCGCCTCATCGAGGGGCAGCGCACCTGGACGATGCCGGCCTCCAAGGTCCTGGGCCACGATTCCTTCAAGGGCATGGGCGTCGATTTCGGCGACATCGACGGCGACGGGCTGATCGACATCTTCGTCAGCAACATCGCCAATCAGCTGGCGCTCGAGGAGAGCCACTTTGCCTTCATCAACACCGGCCAGCTCGACGAGATGCGCCGCGGCCGGGCGCCGTTCGTCGATCGCAGCGAGGAGCTGGGTCTCGCGCGCAGCGGCTTCTCGTGGGACGCCAAGCTGGCCGATTTCGACAACGGCGGCGCGCTCCAGGCGCTGCAGGCGGACGGCTTCCTGCGCGGCACGGTGAACCGCTGGCCCGAGCTGCAGGAGCTCGCCATGGCCAACGACCGCCTGCTCACCTTCACCAGCAGCTGGCCGCAGTTCCGGCCCGGCGACGACCTCTCGGGCAACCTGCACAATCCGTTCTTCGTGCGCGCGGCGAGCGGCCGCTACTTCGATCTGGCGCCGGACATCGGCCTGGGCGAGTCCCACGTCAGCCGCGGCATCGCCATCGCCGACGCGGACGGCGACGGCGGGCTGGACTTCGTGCTGGCCAATCAGTGGGAGCCCTCGTGGTTCTTCCACAACGTCAGCCCGGGGCGCGGCGCCTTCCTCGCGCTGCACCTGCTGCTGCCGGTGGGCGCCGCGGCGGAGACCGCGACCGCCACGCGGGTGCGGGACGGCGCCTCGACCGCCGGCCTCCGCGGCCGGCCGGCGATCGGCGCCGCCGCCCGGGCCCACCTGGCCGACGGCCGGGTGCTGGTGGCGCAGGTGGAGAGCGGCAACGGCCACTCCGGCCATCGCAGCCCGGACCTCCACTTCGGCCTCGGCCGCGCCGATCCGCGGAGGGCGGTGCCGGTCGAGATCCACTGGCGCGACACCCACGGCGGGCTGCACCGCCAGACGCTCCGCCTGATGCCCGGCTGGCACACCGTGCTGCTGGGTCAGGACGGCAGGGAGGGCTGACATGGCGTCCCGGCCGATCGATCTTCGCCTGGCGGCGCTGCGCCGGTTCGCCGGCGCCATCACCGTCTTCAACCTCCTCGGCCACCTCTGGTTCGGCTTCGAGCAGGCATGGGCGACGCCGCTTCAGGCGCTGGCCGTCGCCTATGCGGTCGAGCTGCTGCTCGAAGGGCTGGACGCGCGCGCCGCCGGCCGCCGGCCGCGCTTCCTCGGCGGCGGCATCGGCGGCGCCGTGGACTTCCTGCTGCCGGCGCACATCACCGCGCTGGCGGTGTCGATGCTGCTCTACGCCGGCGGCAAGGTGTCGGCGACGCTCTTCGCCACCGCGCTGGCGATCGTCTCCAAGTATCTGTTCCGGGTGAGCGTCGGCGGCCGGCCGCGTCACTTCTTCAACCCGTCCAACTTCGGCATCTCGGTCACGCTGCTGCTGTTTCATTGGGTGGCCATCGCGCCGCCCTACATGTTCACCGAGAACCTGACCGGTAGCGGCGCCTGGATCCTGCCCGCGGTGCTGGTCTGCGCCGGCACCTTCCTCAATGCCCGCTTCACCAAGCGGCTGCCGCTGATCGCCGCCTGGCTGAGCTGCTTTGCGCTCCAGGCCCTGGCGCGCTGCTGGCTGAGCGGCCGGCCGCTCGGCGCGTCGCTGCTGCCGATGACCGGCATGGCCTTCCTGCTGTTCACCTTCTACATGGTGTCGGATCCCTCGACCACGCCGTTCAAGGTGCGCGGCCAGGTGCTGTTCGGGGCCGGCGTGGCCGCGGTCTACGGCCTGCTGCTGTGGAACCACGTGGTGTTCACCCTCTTCTTCTCGCTATCGCTGGTCTGCCTGGCGCGCGGCGCCAGCCTCTGGCTCGGCGAGCGCCAGCCGGCGGGGCTGGCGGCGCGGCGCCCCGCGATGTCGGCGTCGGGGCCGGTGCCGGCGCCGGCGGTCGCGGCGGCGCGGGCGGCGGAGCCGTTCGACCCGGCGATGAGCCCGCCGCCGATGAGCACGTAGCGATGCGCCCGCCGCACCCGCGCCCGCCGCACCCACCGCGCCGTGCCAGGGCCGAGGGGCTCGCGCTCGCGGTCTGCGCCGCCGGCGGCGCGGTGACGGTGGCGATGCTGGCGATGATCGCGACGATCGCGACGATCGCGACGATGGCCCCGGCGGCGCGGGCCCAGCTGGCCGAGAGCAGGACGGACGCCACCGGCATCTCGATCCCCTACCCCTTCGTGCATCTGGTCCATGCCGACGACACCCGCCGCGTCGGCGGCACGGCGCAGCTGCGGGGGCACGATCCCTTTCTCTTCTATCAGCTCGGCCGCGACCTGCTGCGCCGGCAGTTCACCCTCCCGCAGGGACTCTACGGCCGCTCGGGCGAGCTCAGCGTGCCGCTCTACCTGGGCCCCGCCGCGGCCGCCGGGACGACCCCCGTGCACGGCGTCCCCGCCCGCTTCGCGCGCGACGACGCCAGCAGCTGCATCTTCTGCCACTCGACCCCCTATCACGAGCCGGGCAGCGGCCAGGTCATCGCCTCGACGGGGGGCATGGGCCGCCGGTCGACGCACCTTTACGGCGCCGGCCTGATCGAGATGCTCGGCGAGCAGGTGCGGGCGCTGATCCTGGAGCAGTACGACACCAACCGCAACGGGCGCATCGATCGCGCCGAGGTCCGCGGTCCCTGCCCGGTGCTGATCCGGCCCGCGCCCGGCGCCGCGCCGATCGACTTCGGCGACCTGTCGCCGGACGCGAGCGGCGTGCCGCGCCTCAATCCCGTGTTCCGCATCTGGTATCTCGACGGCGACGGCAGGCTGCTGCCCGATGCGCTCGGGCTCGACGATCCGCGCGTCGCGTCGTTCGACCTCGCCATGGCGCCGTTCGGCTGGGGCCGCGGCTATCGCACCGTCGGCAGCCACCGGCTGGCCCAGGGCGGCGAGGCCGTCACCCTGCGCGAGTTCTACACCGTCGCCGCCGACGTCCACATGGGCATGCAGGCGTTCGACCCGACGCAGCAGGGCCGCGACGGGGTGCACGGCGCCGGCGGCCTGGCGGCGGTGTCGCTCAACGGCGCGCAGCAGTTCGACTTCGGCGGCTCGGTCGATCCCGGCAGCCGGCGGACGCCGGCCGGCATCTCGCTCGACGATCCGGACCATGACGGCGTGGTCAACGAGCTCAGCGAGGGCGACGTGGACGCGGTCGAGTTCTACATGCTGCACGCGCCGGCGCCGGTGGTGCGCGCCACCGCCGCCAGCGAGGCCGGGCGGGAGGTGCTGATCGCCGCCGGCTGCACGCGTTGCCACGTTGAAAACTGGCAGATCGAGGCGCGCGACGACCGCCGCGGCCTGCGCGGCGACCGCCGTCTCTTCCGGCTCGCCACGCGCTCCCGCCTCGACGCGAGCGGCGTGCCGCAGATCGAGGGCAGCCTGGTGCCGCTCGACCGGCGCCTGGCGACGGGAGAGACGGCGCCGCGGGGGGGCGCCTTCCTGGTCGAGCGCATCTACACCGACTTCAAGCACTGGGACCTGGGACCGGCCTTCGCCGAGCGCCGGTTCGACGGCACCCTGCAGCGCGAGCATCGCACCGCGCCGCTGTGGGGTGTCGGCGCCAGCGAGAGCTTCGGCCATGCCGGCAGCTTCCTCACCCTGGACGCGGTGATCCGCGCCCACGGCGGCGCCGCCGCGGCCGAGAGCGCGGCCTACGCCGCGCTGGCGCCGGCCCGGCGCGAGCTGCTGCTCGGCTACCTGGAGTCGCTCGTCCTCTACGCCACCGACGAGATCCCGGCGGACATCGACGGCGACGGCGCGATCGCCAGCCGCTTTCTGGTGGCGGGACAGGACGTCGGTTACGAGCGGTTCGACGCGCGCTTCCTGGTGCGGCATCCGCCGCGCTATCGCCAGGTCCGCGAGGTGGTCAACGAGCGGGGGCTGCGCGTGGTGCAGAACCTGATCGTCAACGTCGACGAGGTCTTCGGGCTGGACCTCCCCTGGCGCCGGGATGCCGACGGGGACGGCTTCCCGGACGTGCTCGATCCCGTGCCGCACCGCTCCGGCCGCGGCCAAGAGGAGGCAAGAAATGGCGAGAAGAACCGCGGGCCATGACCGGCCCTCGCGCCGCGGCCTGGTCGTGGGCAGCCTCCTGCTGCTGGCAACGGCGGCGCTGCTGATCCCGCTGCCCAGGATCGGGCGGGCCTGGGCCCAGATCGCCGTCCGTCCCGACGATCCGCTGGGCCTCTCCACCCGCGAGCCGCGCCGGCGGGTCGTTCATTCGGACCGCCCGGACGTGCCCGGCACCTCGATGTACCTGCAGCAGGTCGATCCCTGGCAGGCCTACCGCCGCGGCGCCTCCGTCTTCTTCCACGAATGGAGCAAGGAGGACGGCGTGCTGGAGGGCGTGCCGCCCTTCGCCGTGGCGCTCGAGGGCTCGACCACCTCCTGCGGCATGTGCCACAACCTGCCCTTCCGCACCGCCGGCGGGGGCGCCTTCGCCATGCGGCCGGTGGGCTTCGGCAGGAAGTCGCCCCACCTCTTCGGCACCGGGCTGCTGGAGATCCTGGCCGCCCAGATCCGCGCCCAGATCCTGGACGCCAACGACCGCAATCACAACGGCTTCCTCGACGTGCCGCGGGAGACCAGGGGGCGGCGGGCGATGGTCGAAGCCGCGCCGGGAGTGATGCTCGATTTCGGCGCGCTCGCGGACCTCGAGGGCGAAGGCTTTCCCAGCCTCAATCGAGCCCTGGTGGTGAACATGGTCGATGCCAGGGGAAGGCTGGTGCGCCTCGGCCCCGGCGGCAGGCTGCCGCGGCTGGGCGACAGGGGGGTGGCGGGCTACGACCTGTTCGAGGGCGTCTATGGCGCGACCGTCTCCGAGCACCAGTATCCGACGCTGCGGGTGTTCGGCCTCACCGTGCTGTTCGGCCTGATGGGCATCCCGCCGGACGACCCGACGTCGGCCGAGCCGCGCGGCCTGCGGCGGCCCGGCGACGGCTGGGCCGGGACCTCGAACGCCGGCGCGACGCAGCCCTATCTACCCATCCTCGGGCATGTGCCGCCGCAGCTCGGCCCGCGGTCGCGCATCAGCGAGGGCGAGGCGGATCTGCTCGAATGGTACATGCTCAACTATCCCGCTCCGGCGCTGGGCCGCCAGGACGACACGACGCGGCGGGGCCGACAGCTCATGGCCGACATGGGCTGCACCTCCTGCCACGTGCCCGACTGGGTGATCCAACCCCGCGACGACCGGCGCGGCCTGCCGGGCGACCGCCGCTTTTTCAATCTCGCCGTGGCCTACAACCCGGCGACCGGCCGGCTCGAAGGACACCTGCAGGACCTGACCGAGAGGATCGAGCGGCCGGACGGCACGGTGCTGCGGATCCCGCGCCGCGGCGGCTTCGTGGTCAGGGACCTGTACAGCGATCTGCGCCACCACGACGTCGGCGAGCGCTTCCACGAGTACGACGACGAGGGCGGCGAGCCGGAGGCGCGCATCCACTGGCGCACCGCGCCGCTCTGGGGCGTGGGCTCCACGGCGCCCTACGGCCATGACGGGCGCAGCCCGACGCTCGACGACGTGATCCGGCGCCACGGCGGCGAGGCGGCGGCGGCGGAGCGCGCCTATGCCGCGGCGCCGGCCGCGGACCGCCAGGCGGTGGTGGCGTTCCTGCGCTCGCTCGTGCTCTACCAGCCGGACCTCCTGCCCACCGACCTCGATGGCGACGGCCGCATCGACGAGCGGTACGTCGTCGCCGGCCACGAGGCCGGCCCCGAGCGCTTCGAGCCGGAGCTCCTCTTCCGCGTGCCGCCGCACTATCGCGGCTGGACGCAGGGCCCGGACGGCGACCGCTACTTCTCCTACGAGCTGCTGAACCTCGCCGCGATGTACGGCCTCGACCTCCCCACTCCGACGGAGCGATCGGAAAAGGCGGCGCCGGCGGCGACCGGGCACGCCGCGCCGGCGCCCGGGAGAGTGTCAGGGAAAGGAGGTGCGCAGCGATGAGGCGTGCCGGGAAGACCGCTCCTCGGCACGGCAGGCACGGAAGGTGAAACCTTTCAACAGAAGGAGCAGATCCAAATGAGAAGATCAGTCCTAGCTTTGAGCTGCCTCGTGCTGTTGGCCGGCGGCATGGTGTGGCTGGCCAAGGCACACGCGGCGGACTCGGACGCGATGAAGATCGCGAGCCTGGTCCACGACATGAAGGGCATGGATACCACCAGGCTCGCGGCCATGGAGGCGATCCAGCCCCAACCCTACACCCTGCCCGAGCCCGGCATCGACGTCATGCGGGCGAAGCTCACCGAGAGCTACACCATCGACGGCATCGGCTCGGATGCGGTGGAGCTCTCCGGCTGGATCGCCGTCACCCACGGCAAGCCCAGCACGAGTGACTGGAACACCGCGGTGACGGATACCCAGTTCGTCGCTCTCGAGCTCCATGGCACCAGCAAGCTGTTCGGCGCCGTCAACGTGACCTTCGACCCCGACCACCCGGCCATCGGCAAGGTGGGAAGGATCGAGATCCCGGAGAAGGCGCACGAGGTGTTGATGGCCGCCAACAAGGCCAAGGAGCTGACCAAGAAGCCGAACGCCACCGCGACCTGCCGCGCGCCGGTCTCGGTGGCCGTCGCGATGCCTGCTCTGGGCCTCACCATGCGGACCAAGACGCATGCCGTGTGGTACTCCGAGGTCACCACCATCCCACCGGTGGGGCACGTGGCCTCGGTGACCGTCGAGCCGATCCGCCTCATCACCCCGGAGGGGCGCGAGGTGGGGACGCTGACGTCGGGACGGGTCTACTTCCGTGAGACCGTCCGTCACGAGTCGCTCTCGCCCGAAGTCAACGTCGCGGCGGCGATGGGCGCCTTCTAACCTGCAGCAGCCGAGCGGCGAGGGGCACGTGGTGCAGGGCCCCTCGTCGCCCTGGCCTGACGGCCCGCACCGGCGGCTGGACAGGGCCGGCCGGCCGCTGCCCATGCGACGAGGACGACAGAGCGATGAGGCCGAACGACAGGCGGAAGGATCTCGCGCATCCGGCGCAGGCGCCGGCCCGGGGGCTGCTGCGGGAATATTGGGAGTTCCTGCGCATCAACCGCAAATGGTGGCTGCTGCCGATCCTGCTCACGCTGCTGATGCTGGGCGTTGCCGTGGCGTTCGGCGGCACGGTGCTGGCACCGGCTATCTATGCGTTGTTCTAACCCCCAATGCCTGCCGGCGATCCCGCGCGATCCAACGGCGCGGCGAACAGGGCGCTGATGGCCGTCTCGAAGCGTCGATCGGATCGCCCCCCCAAACCCCCCGCCCCCCTTCCCACCCCTTCGGGGGGGAAGGGGGCGCCACCGCACTCTCTTCGGCGGAGAGTTTCGTCTCAGTGAGCGGCCGGGGCGGCCGGCGCGGCGGGCTTCGGGCCGGCCGGCGGGCCACTCGCGGCGGCATGCCGCGCGCGCTCCAGCTGCGGCGCCACGGCCTCGCTGATCAGCTTGGCGAAGCGCGTGCTGCCCGAGGTGGCGAAGTGCCAGGGATCCGCGAAATCGTCGTCCTGCCAGCCGCGCAGGCGGGCCGCGTCCAGGAGCGGCAGCTGCGCCGACCTGGCGACGGAGCGCACCACCTCGTTCATCGTCTCCACCTGGGCGGGGACGGCGTCGGGAGCGAGCCCCGGGATCCAGATGCCCATGAGCGTCTTGTCCGCCGCCTCGAAGCCGTCGCGGATCCGGGCCAGCTGCGTGACCAGCACGACCGGGATGCCACGGTCGCGCGCGACGGCGGCGAAGGAGCGGAGGTTGCGCGCGAAGGCGGCGAGCGCCTCGGGCGCGACGGTGCGCCGGGTGCCGGTCCCCAGGTCGATCGTCCTCAGCCGCTCCAGGATCTGCAGCGGGTTGCGCTCCCCGTAGATGCGGTCGCGCAGGCTCTCGAGCAGCACGCTGCGGTCCAGCAGCGACACCGGCTGCAGATCGAATCCCGCCGCCCGCCGCACCAGGCCGGCATGCCCCCGGTCGTACTCGCGATCGAACGGCTGCCGCGAGGCCGGCTGGAGATCGTTGATGCCCTGGAACAGGACGATGACGTCCGGCGACAGGTCGAGATCGCGGGTCTCCAGGGAGATGAGGTTCTCCAGGCTGGTCCAGCCCGGAAAGCCGACGTTCCACACCTCGACCGCGAAGCCGCGGGCGCGCAGCAGGCCCTCGAGCTGCCAGGGCCAGGTCAGCTCGTCGCTGTCCGCCCGGTAGTCGAAGGTCGTCGAGCCGCCGGCGCAGACCAGCCGCAGCGTGCCGGGAGGCTTGCGCAGCGGCCGCTCCGGCGAGCGATAGCCGAGGGAGTTGAGATTGATCCGCTGGCCGAACTCGTCGAGGCTGACGCCGGCGCGGGGCGCGGTGTTGAGAAAGGGATGCAGGCGGTAGATGAGCCGGAAATGCGCGATCTGGTCGTGGATGGTGGCCACGCGCGTGGGCGCCCATTCGCCGGTGGAGAGGCGCTGCCAGACCCTGGCGCCACCCTCCAGGAGAGCGGCGAGCAGGCATCCGGCCAGCAGGAAGGTCGAGGCGCGGAACAGCACGCCGCGCACGCGTGGGCTCATGTCGTCACCTCGCGGATCCTCCGCTTCGCGGCCCTATTCGCCGGCCGCTCGCAGGATCGAGATGGGATCGACGCGGGCGGCCCGGCGGGCGGGGATCACGGCGGCCGCGAGCGCCATCGCCGAGAGGGCCGCCGCCATCTCCGCCAGCACCAGGGGGTCCGCCGCGCCGATCCCGTGGAGCTGGGCGCCCAGCCCACGGGTCGCGAACAGGGCGGCCGCGAGGCCGAGCGCCAGGCCCAGCCAGACCGGGCGCATCCCCCTCGCCACCACCAGGCGCACCACGTCCCGGCGGCCGGCGCCAAGCGCCAGGCGCACCGCGATCTCGGGCCGGCGCTCCGTCCCCAGGAGGCCGGTGAGGCCATGCACGCCGAGGGCTGCCAGCAGCAGGGCGAGCAGGGTGAAGCCGCCGAACAGCTCCAGGGTCAGGCGCTGGCCGGCGAGCTTGCCGCCGACGATCTGGTCGAGCGTGGCGACCGAGTCGAGCGGTTGCCCGGCATCGACCGCGGCGACCGCCTGGCGCAGCAGGGCGACCGGAAAGGCCCGCGGGCCCGCCGCCAGCCGCAGCACCAGGGTGGCGTCGGACGAGGGCTCCTGGGACATCGGCCAGTAGGTCTCCAGGGCGACGTCGCCGCCGGGCCCGTCGGAGCGCGTGGGTCCGGCCACGCCGACGATCGTGCGCCAGGTCGCCTTCTGCTGGCGCGGATTGTCGAACGAGATCCGCCGGCCGAGCGGGTCGCTCCCCGGGAACAGGCGTTCCGCGACGACGCGGTTGACGATCACCACCGGCGGCGAGGTCGCCACGTCGGTGGCCGCGAAGGGCCGCCCGCGCAGGATCGGGATGCCCATGGCCTGGAAGAAGCCCTGGGTGACGGCGCGGCCGATCGTCTGCGGCGCCGCGCCGGCCGCCGGCAGCGGCCGGCCCTCGATCACCAGCGGCCGCAGCACGTCCGGATCGCCCAGCGGCAGCGGCCAGGCGGCGGCGGCGGCCCGCACCCGCGGCAGCGCGGCCAGGCGCGGCAGGAGGTCGCGATAGAAGCGCGCCTGCGCCTCGTCCCCGGCATAGCGGCTCTCGGGCAGGGAGAGCTTGGCGGTCAGGGTGCCGGCCGGATCGAAGCCCAGGTCCTGATGCTCCAGCCAGGCGAAGCTCTTCTGCAGCAGGCCGGCGCCGACCAGCAGCAGGAAGGTGAGCGCCACCTCGCCGGCGATCAGAAGATGACGCAGGCGCGCCTGCGC
>JASLEW010000303.1 GCA_030150965.1 Thermoanaerobaculia bacterium
CGTGGCCCGGGGCCGCCGCCCCGCCGCCGTTCGCCGCCCCCCCCGGCGGCGCCTGCGGGGTGGGCTCCTCGCCCCCCCCCTCGCCCAGCTCGATGTCCTCCATCGCCTCGACGTCCGCCGCCACGTCGCTGACGTAGAGGAAGGCGTCGCGCTCCAGCCCCACGTCCACGAAGGCGGCCTGCATGCCGGGCAGCACGCGCGTCACCCGCCCCTTGTAGACGTTGCCCACCAGGCCGCGGTGGCGGCGGCGCTCGACGAAGATCTCGGTCAGCCGGTCGTCCTCCAGCACCGCGATGCGGGTCTGGTGCGGATCGCTCTCGATCAGCATCTTCTGGGTCATCGCCACCGGCCTCTCATGGATGTCCCGCCCGTCCGCCCGGCTCAGCGGTTGACGTAGCGCCGCAGATCGACCCCCAGCATCAGGCCGGTGCCGAAGAAGTTGACCATGGTGAACGAGCCGCCGTAGGACAGGAAGGGGAGCGGGATGCCGGTGATCGGCACGAAGCCGGCGACCATCGACGAGTTGTAGACGATGTGGAAGCAGAGCACCGACAGGATCCCGGTGACCAGCAGGATGCCGGCGCGGTCCCGCGCCCGCATGGCGATGCGGGCGGCGCTCGCCACGTACCAGGCGTAGAGCGCCAGCACCGCCAGCACCCCGAGGAACCCCCACTCCTCGGCCAGCACCGAGAGCACGAAGTCGGTGTGGCGCACCGGCAGGAAGCGCAGCTGGCTCTGCGTGCCCTGCATGTAGCCCTTGCCCAGCATCTGCCCCGAGCCGACGGCGATCTTGCTCTGCCGCACCTGGTAGCCGGCGCCCAGCGGGTCGCTCTCCGGCGACAGGAAGGTGAGCACCCGCTGGCGCTGGTAGCCGCGCATGCCGAACGCCCACATGCCGGCGCCGACCACGATCCCGATGACCGCCGCCGCCACCAGCACCCGCAGCCGGATGCCGGCCACCAGCAGCATGCCGATCATGATCGGCGCGAACATCAGCGAGCCGCCCATGTCCGGCTCGAGCAGCACCAGCACCATCGGCACGGCGACGATCGCCACCGCCACCAGGATCTGCGGCAGCTCGAGCACCCGGCGGTTGAGCCCGGAGAGATAGCGGGCGACGAACAGGATGGTCGCCAGCTTGGCGAACTCGGACGGCTGGAACTGCCACGGGCCGATGCGGAACCAGTGCGCGGCGCCGAAGTGCGCCACCCCGGCGACCAGCACCAGCACCAGCAGCACCAGGCCGGCGGCGTAGAGCACCAGGGAGAAATCGAGCAGCACGTGGTAGTCGATGCTCATGCCGCCGACCAGCATCAGGACGCCGATGCCGATCCACAGCGCCTGGCGCGGCAGGTAGTCGACCGGCATCTCCGAGCTGGCGCTGTGCACGGTGGCGAGGCCCACCGCCGACAGCAGCAGCAGCGACAGCAGCAGGCTGCCGTCGATCGAGGAGAGGTGCCGGAGAGCCGGCTTCTCCTCAGGGCGTAGATTCATGTCCCCCCTCGATGGCGAGGACCTTCTGGTAGATCGCCTTGGCGATCGGCGCCGCGTTGTGCCCCGAGCCGCCGTGCTCGACGAACACCGAGACCACCAGGCGCGGCGCCTCCGCCGGCGCGAACGAGGTGAACCAGCCGTGGTCGCGGTACTTGAAGGGCAGCGTCTCCGCCTTGGTGCGCACCTTCTGGGCGATCACCTGCACGCTGCCGGTCTTGCCGGCCACCTCGGCGGCGCGCGGAAAGCCGGTGCCGAAGGCGGTGCCGCCCGGCTCGTTGACCACCGCCCACAGCCCCTGGCGCACCACCTCGAGCGCGTGCGGATCGAGGTCGGTCTTCTGCGGCGGCGGATACGGCAGGTTGGCCACCAGGTGCGGCGTCACCCGGTAGCCGCCGTTGGCCACCACCGCGGTCATCTCCGCCATCTGCAGCGGCGTCAGCAGCATCGGCCCCTGGCCGATGGCCACCGAGATGGTCTCGCCGGCGTACCAGGGCTGGCGGCGGGCCTTGAGGCTCCAGGCCGAGTCGGGCACCAGCCCCTCCTTCTCGCCGGGGATGTCGACGCCGGTCGGGGCGCCGAGGCCGAACATCCGCGCGTAGCGGGCGATGCGCTCGATGCCCAGGCGCTGCCCGAGGTGGTAGAAGAACACGTCGCAGGAGTGCTCCAGCGCCTCGCGCACGTTGACCGAGCCGTGGCCGTTCTTGTTCCAGCAGCGGAAGGGATGGTTGTAGATCACCGTCCCGCCGGAGCAGTTGACGCGGAAGCTCTCGTCGATCAGGTGCTCGGAGAGGCCGGCCGTGGCCATCACCATCTTGAAGGTGGACCCCGGCGAGTAGGCGTTCTGCAGGGCGCGGTTCTGCAGCGGGTTGTTGGGCGCGGCGAGCAGCGCCTGCCAGTCCTCCTCGTCCAGCCGGTGGGTGAACAGGTTGGAGTTGAAGGACGGGGAGGAGACCAGCGCCAGCAGCTCGCCGTTGCGCGGGTCCATGACGATGATCGCCCCCACCTTGTCGGGCCCGTCGAGCCAGGACGCGGCCTCCTGCTGCAGCTCCAGGTCGAGGGTCAGGTGGAGGTCGCGGCCGGCGATGGCGGCGTGGCGGGCGTACTCGCGCAGCAGCTGGCCGCGGCTGTCCACCACCACCACCCGCTCGCCGTCCTGGCCGCGCAGCACCTCGTCGTAGCGCTTCTCGATCCCCTTCTTGCCGGTCAGGTCGCCGGCCGCGACGGCGCCGGCGGCGCTCTCCATCTCCTCCGGCGTCGCCTCGCCGATGTAGCCGATGACGTGCGCCGTCTGCTCGCGGTGGCGGTAGAGGCGCGACTGCTGCACCTCCACCTCGAACTCCGGGAACTCCAGGCTGCGCACGTCGATGCGCGCCATCTGCGCCAGGCTCATGTTCTCGGCCAGCAGCACCGGCTTGAACACCGGCACGCTGCGGTAGCGCTCCATCACCTCGCCGAGGCCGGCCGCCGGCCGGCCGAGGGCGGTGGCGGCGAAGGCCAGGCTGCGGTTGAGGTCGGCGGCGCGGCTGCGGTCGACGAGCAGGTTGTAGCTCGGCAGGTTCTCGACCAGCAGCCGCCCGCGGCGGTCGAAGATCAGGCCGCGCGGCGCGATGATCGGCAGCTTGCGCAGCCGGTTGTTCTCCGCCAGCTCGCGGTAGTAGTCGCCCTGGGCGATCTGCACGTACCAGAAGCCCGAGGCGATGACCACCAGCAGGCCGGTGATGGTCACCGCCAGGATGCGCACGCGGCCGACGAGATCGTCGCGGTGCTCACGGACTACCTGCATGGGTTGAGCCTCTCCATTGATAGCCCCCACCCTACCAGCTGCGAACAGGGCGCTGATGGTCTTCTCGAAGCGTCGATCGGATCGCCCCCCCGAACCCCTCGATCCCCTTCCCACCCCTCCGGGGGGGAAGGGGACGCCGCCGAGCTCCGGCGAGTGTCGCTGGCCACAGCCGGCCAGCGACCACCCTTTCACTTCGACCAGAGTTTCTCAAGTTTTTTCCAACGCGTCACTCCAGCCGCAGCCGGCCCATCCGCCCGCGGCGCCGCGCCTCGACCGCCACCCCGAAGCGCCGCATCGCGGTGTGCAGGAGGGTCGCCAGCAGCCCGGTGGCGGCGGCCTTCTCCGCCATCCCGAGCGGCACCGGCAGCGTCGGGCTGGGCAGCAGCAGGAAGGCGAGCACGCCCAGGATCACCTGCTGGACGAGCGACGCCAGGCTGACCACCGCCAGCACCCCGGTGGCCCGGTGGATCACCAGGCGCTGCGCCAAGCGGGCGATGCCGTAGGCGATCGCGGTGTCGGCGAAGCCGAAGAGCCCCGAGGGGCCGCCGGTCAGGGAATCTTGCACCAAACCGGCGGCCAGGCCAAAGAGCAGCGCCGGCAGCGAGCTCCCCTCGAGCGCAAACAGCGCCACCACCGCCAGGAACACGTCCACCCGCAGCGGGAACGTCGGCAGCAGCCGGGTGCCGGCCAGGTGCACGACGACCGCCAGCGCCAGGGCGGCGAGCAGCTTAGCGGCGCGCACCGGGGACCGCCCTGGCCACGTCGAGCGGCACCGGCGCGTGCTCCAGGAGGTATACCTGGTCGAGGGCGCCGAAGTCGACCGCCGGCACGAGCCGGATCTTGTGGAACAGCTGGCCGCCCGGCTCGATCGCCACCACCGACCCCACCGGGATGCCGCGCGGATAGATGCCGTCGATGCCGGCGGTGAGGACGACGTCGCCCGGCCGCACGTCGGCCGACAGCGGCACGAAGTCGAGGGTCAGGCCGCTCCCCTCCTGGCCGCTGCCGCGCACCAGCCCCTGGTGACGGGTGCGCAGGATCATGCCGCCCACCGCGGCCGAGCGGTCGGTGATGAGCTGCACCTTGGCGTAGGGGCCGGAGACCAGGAGCACCCGCCCCACCAGGCCGGAGGAGGCGAGCACCGGCTGATCGGGCACCGCCGGGGCCGCCCCGGTGTAGAGCAGCAGCGAGCGCAGCCAGGAGGCATGGTCGGCATAGATCACGTCCACGGCGCGGATCTGGCCGACCAGCGGCGCGTTGTAGCGCAGCGCCTCGCCCAGCCGCGAAAGCTCCTGCTCGACGTCGCCGTAGCGCAGCAGGCGGAGGCGCAGCTGCTCGACCTCCCGCCGCAGGCGGGCGTTCTCGGCCACCAGCTGCCCGTGCAGCGCGGAGCGGCGGCCGACCTCCGACACGCCGTCGCCCAGGGCGCCGACCAGGCGCGCCGCCGGGCCGACGATGCGCATGCCGGCCTTCTCGGCGACGGTGGGGGCCCTGCCGCTGCGCGCCCCCTGGACGGCGATGAGCACGAACTGCCCGATGAGCAGGACGATCAGCAGGTAGCCGGTGCGGCGCTCATCCATGGAAAGCTGCGGCGGCGCACCCCGGCGGCCGGGTGTCCACTACCGGATCGAGACCTTGCGCAGCAGGTCGATGTCGGAGAGCACCCGGCCGGTGCCCAGGACCACCGAGGCCAGGGGATCCTCGGCCAGCACCACCGGCAGCCCGGTCTCGTCGCGCAGCCGCTGGTCCAGGTTGCGCAGCAGGGCGCCGCCGCCGGAGAGCACGATCCCCTTGTCCATGATGTCGGCGGAGAGCTCGGGGGGCGTGCGCTCGAGCGCCATGCGCACCGCCTCCACGATGGTCGCCACCGGCTCCGCCAGCGCGTCGCGGATCTCCTCGTCGGAGATGGAGAGCGTCTTGGGGACGCCCTCGACCAGGTCGCGCCCCTTGATGTCGAGCTTGATCTCCTCCTTGAGCGGGTAGGCGGAGCCGAGCTCGATCTTGATGATCTCGGCGGTGCGCTCGCCGATCAGCAGGTTGTACTTGCGCTTCAGGTACTGGATGATGGCCACGTCCATCTCGTTGCCGGCGATGCGCACCGAGCGGCTGTAGACGGTGCCGGCGAGCGAGATGACGGCGACGTCGGTGGTGCCGCCGCCGATGTCCACGATCATGTTGCCGGACGGCTCGGTGATCGGCAGGCCGGCGCCGATCGCCGCCATCATCGCCTGCTCGACCAGGAAGACCTCGGAGGCGCCGGCGCGCATCGCCGAGTCGCGCACCGCCCGCTTCTCCACCTGGGTGATCTCCGACGGCACGCCGATGACGATGCGCGGGTGGACGTACATCTTGCGCCCGTGCGCCTTCTTGATGAAGTATTCCAACATCCGCTCCGTCACCTCGAAGTCGGCGATCACGCCGTCCTTCATCGGGCGGATGGACTCGATGTTGCCGGGGGTGCGGCCGAGCATCTCCTTGGCCTCGATGCCGACCGCCTCGATGCGGTTGGTGAGCTTGTTGATCACCACCACCGAGGGCTCGCGCACCACGATCCCCTGGTTGCTCGCGTAGACCAGGGTGTTGGCCGTCCCCAGGTCGATGGCGAGATCCTTCGAAAAGTAGCGCAGCAAGGACGCGAGGGGCATCAAACCTTCCTATTCTCTTGGTATCGCCGCGGCGCCAGACGGCGGCGGCCGGTCGGATCCGGTGTCCCGCCAGCGCGGGCCACGTGCTACGGACTCTCCACCAATACCCGGCGGCGGCGCACGGTCTCACTCCCCCAGCGGTCGCGCGCCCGGACCTCGATAAAGCTCCACCCTTCTTTATTGAACTGAACAGTTTTCTTGAACGAGCCGTCCGCCTCGACGCCGGCCTGCTCACCGTTGATCTCCAGCCGCACGCCGGGAGTGCAGCGCCCGGCGACGATGAAGATACTACCGTAGGATTTGACGTCCGCGAGGTCGATCTCGGGGGGAGCCTCGGGGCGCTCGCCGCCCCTGGCGCCGCCGCTGCCGGCGGGCGCGACGCGGAACCTGCGCGGCCGGCTCCACGGCCCCTCGTAGCCCTCGCGGCTGAAGGCCGCGACCCGCCAGAAGAACGTCCCCTCGCCGCGCAGGCCGAGGGTGGCCCGGGTGCGCACCCGGTTGTCGACGTTGACCAGGTTGTCGACGAACAGATGGTTGCGCGACACCTGGAGCGCGTAGCGGGTCGAGCCGGCCACCGGGCTCCAGCTGAGCACCAGGGTGGGGGAGCGGTCGAGCTCCAGCTCGCGGTTGTCGGCGGGCTCGACCGGCTCGGGGGGCGGCGGGAGCCTCTCGGCCTGCGACAGCAGGTCGCCGTTCTGCACCACCTGCTGCAGCTCGCCGACCTGGCGGGTCAGGCCCCCCTTGGACGCCAGCTCCATGCCGCCGCGCAGGGCGCCGAAGCGGCCGCGGTTGGCGTTGCGGTCGTAGGTCACGAACGCCTCCGAGTCCTCGCGCACGCTGGCGGTGGCGCCCGGGGTCTTGACCTGGCTGGGGCGGCTGGCGGTGTTGAGGTTGACCCAGCCGTACTCCATCTGGATGGCCTGGCCGCCCGCGGCCGGGCCGCCGCCCCTGGCCTCGGCACCGCCGGCGCCGCCGCTGCCACCCCTGCCGCCGGCGGCATTGCCGGCGCCGCCGGCGGCGTCGGAGCCGGCCGCGCCGCCGGCGCCGGCGGAGAGCACGAACTGGGTGTTGGAGCGCACGGTGTAGAGGGTGCCGTCGAGGAACATGACCTCGGCCGAGCCGCCGTCGCCGGTGCGCACGTAGTCGCCGGTGCGCAGCGGCATGCGGGGCCGCGCCTCCTCCCAGCTGCCGCTGTCGGCGCGCTTGATCTCGACCGTGCCCTGAAGCGAGACGAACTGCGCCTGGCCGCCGGAGGTGGTGAGGTCGAGGATGGACTGGAGGAGCTTGCGGCAGGTGACGGCGCTCGCCAGGGCGGTGCGGAACCGCCCCTGGGCGAAGTCGGCGCGGGCCTCCTGGAGGCTGCGCGCCCCGGCGTCGTACTCGTTGCGGTACTCGCCGGTGCGCTGGTCGGCGCTGACCTGGGTCAGCAGGCGCTGGTCCTCCTCGATGGTCGAGCGGGCGTCGCGCTCCAGGTTCCTGAGCGCCCACGAGCGGTAGACCAGGTAGCCGGCGCCCAGGGCGGCGGCGATGAGCAGGAGCAAGATCCAGCCGCGCAGCGTATCGACGGAGATGCTGTACCAATCCTTGCTCGTGCGGATCGGCTTGCGGGCGGGCAGCGCGGGCACCGGAGGCTCCCTCGGCAGTGGGTCGAGGAATATACCATAGGCCGAGGCGTATCAGTCCGTTCGCGGCGGCGCCGGTAGTGGCTCAGTTTGCCTCCCTCTCCGGCGCGGGGAGGGCTCGGAAGCGTGAGTCTGCTGAGCGAGCGAGCTGGGCTCGCACCTCCTTTTAGCGCCTGCGAGGGAGCAAACTGAGCCACTACCGCGGCGCCGGCGCGCCGGTCAGCGCGGCCAGGCGGCGGACCTCGGCGAGGGCCGCGTCCACCTGGTCGGAAGGGCGGATGCGGGCGGCGGCGGCGAGCTCGGTGGCGGCCCTCCCCAGCTCGCCGCGGTAGAGGCTGATCGCGCCGGCGAAGTAGAGGGCGCGCTGGTTGGCCGGGTTGGCGGCCAGCAGCCGCGCCAGCTCGGCCCGGGCGGCGGCGGCGGCGCGCGGGTCGGCGGCCAGCGCGCGCAGGCCCGGACGGCCGCCGAAGGGAGGGAAGAGGCGCAGCTCGCGCTCGCGGAGCAGGGCGGCGTGGCGGCCGTCGCGGCGCACGTAGAGGGCGCAGAAGTCGTCCCAGTAGACGAGCCCGAAACGGCCGGCGGCGGCGTCCGGCGCGATGCCCGGCGCGTCGTGCTCGGCGATGAGCAGCCAGTCGCAGCCGTAGCGTTGGGCGGTGGCGGCGAAGGGGGTGGTGGCCACCTCGCGCACCAGCTCCGCGAACACGTCGTTGCGCCCGTCCCAGAACACCGGTACCCCCAGGCGCCAGCCGATGAAGCCGCCGTAGTTCTGATGGTTGAAGAGGCGGCTGCCGGGGCCGGCGATCCCCCGCGAGGCGGCGAAGCGCAGCGCCGCCTCCGGGAACATCTCGGCGATCAGGCCGCCCGCGGCCGGCGGCCGGCGGACCCAGCCGGCGATGGCCCCGGCCAGCGTCCCCGGCACCACCGGCAGGAGGAAGAGGGCGGCCAGCGCCGCCGCCAGGGCGGGGCGGCCGGCGAGGCCGGCCAGGCCGGAGGGTGGCTCTGCCGCGGCCGGGGCGGCCGGGCCCGAGGTGGCCGGAGCGGCGGCGGCGGCCGGCGGAGCGGCTGACGGCGCCTCCATGCCGGGAGGGGCGGGTGCCGGCGCCGGCATCGCCGGAGCTGGCGGCGGCGGCAGGACGAGGAGCTTGTAGAGGACCGGCAGGCCGATCACCACCAGGTCGAAGACGAAGCGGTGGCTGAGGAGCGAGAGCAGCGAGAAGAGCGCGACCGCCGCCGCCTCGGCCGGCGCCAGGCGGCGCGCCTGGCGGAGCGGCAGGAGCGCCAGGAGGAGGAGCACCAGGAGCAGCCAGAGCGGCGCCGCGGCGCCGGCGGCGGCCGGGACGCCGGGGGTGAAGTGCCCCAGCTCCCAGGGGATGCCGCTGCCGTAGAGGATGCGGGCGAGCAGCAGCGGATAGAGCGGCGCCGCGGCGCCGTTGGGGTTCGCCAGGGTGAGCGCCGCCGCCAGGGCGAGCGTCCCGAGACCGAACAGCGCATCGCGCGGCGGCGAGGCGAGGCCGGCGCCTGAGCCTCCGGCACTAGCTGCGCCGCCCTCAGGGTGCCCGGCCCACCCGCGGCGGCGCCAGAGCGCCGGGGCGAGCGGCTCGGCGGCGTGGAGCGCCAGCAGCAGCAGGCCGAAGAGCACCCCCGAGTGCAGGTTGGCCCACGGCCAGAGAACCGCCGCCGCGGCCACCAGCCAGAAGCGGCGCCCGGTGGCGCGGTGGCGGTCGAGGAGGAGCAGCAGCACGGCCAGCAGCAGCTCGCCGGCCAGCGCCGCGCGCAGGAAGATCTCGAGCGACGAGGCCCAGAGGCCGAGCGCGAGCAGCGCCAGGAGCAGCAGCAGGCGCGGCAGCCAACCGGCCAGGCGCCCGCCGCCGGGGCCGTCGCCGCCCCTGGCGGCGTCCCGCACCAGCAGCCAGGCGCGCCAGGCGACCGCGGCGAAGATCGCCAGCGCCAGGACGCCGGTCGCCGCCACCAGCCCGGCCGCGCCGGCGGCGCGCCAGAGCAGGTGGGCCAGGAGCGAGAAGCCCCACTCGTGGGTGATCCAGCGCGCGCCGAAGCGGGTGTAGGAGAGCAGGTCGGTGAGCGGTACCCGGTGGTGGGCGGCGATCCAGGCGCCGGTGCGCAGGTGCCAGAAGAGGTCGTCGTGCACCAGCGGCTGGACCGACCAGGCGAGCGCCAGCGTCACGGCGCCTGCAAGCGCCGCCCCCGCCGCCAGGAAGCGGAGCACGCCGCGGAGCGTCAGCGCCAAGCCGGGGCCTCGGGCGAAGGAGCGGGCTGAGGCCGGTTTGCCGGCTCCGTCCCCCTCCCTCGGCGGTGCGGGGAGGGCGCGGCGGCGCGCTCGGGCGCGGTTGTGCCTGGCCGGCGGCGGCTGGTAAAGTCTTGGTCCCTCTGTCGCCTCGCGGCACGAGGCGAAAGGAGTAGGTGCATGCTCAAGGTCCTGCGGGAGAACGTGAAGTATCTGAGCTGGATTCTATGGGTCATTATCGGCCTGTTCGTGCTCTTTGTGTTCGTCGATTTCGGCACCGGCGTGCGCAGCCGCGGCCAGGTGTCCTGGGCCGCCAAGGTGGGCCACGAGACCATCTCGGAGGCCGAGTTCCAGCAGAGCTACCAGTCCCTGGACCGGCGGCTGCAGCAGATGTACGGCGAGCAGTACACCCCCGAGGTCGCCAAGCAGATGCAGGTGCCCCTCCAGGCGCTCAACCAGGCGGTCAACGACCGGATCCTGCTGCGCGAGGCGCGCCGCGCCGGCCTGACGGTGAGCGACGGCGAGGTGAGCGACGAGGTCCTCTCCATGCCCGCCTTCCTCGACAGCCAGGGGAGCTTCGTCGGTCAGCAGCGCTACAGCCAGATCCTGGCGCAGAACCGCTACACCGTGGGGAGCTTCGAGGAGACGGTGCGCAACGACCTGCTGAAGCGCAAGCTCTACGAGGCCCTCTCCGCCGGGCTCTACGTCGGCGACGCCGAGCTGGAGCGCACCTACCGCGAGCAGGTGGAGCGCGCCAAGGTCCGCTACATCGAGGTGCCGCGCACCCAGTTCGCCGACCTGGTGGTGCCGCCGGCCGAGGTGGCCTCCTGGTTCAATCAGCACCGCGCGGACTTCCGCCTGCCCGAGCAGCGCCAGGCGGCCTACCTCCTGGTCGAGCCGGCGCAGCTGGTCAACCAGGTGAAGCTGAGCGACGCCGACCTGGAGGCCTACTACCGCGCGCACCAGGACGAGTTCAAGCAGGAGGAGCAGGTGCGCGCCAGCCACATCCTGCTCCAGATCAACGACAAGCGCACCGATGCCGAGGCCAGGAGGCAGCTCGAGGAGATCAAGCAGCGCATCGAGAAGGGCGAGGATTTCGGCGCCGTGGCGCGCCAGGTTTCGGAGGACCCGGGCAGCAAGGCCAACGGCGGCGACCTCGGCTTCTTCGGCCGCGGCCACATGGTCAAGGAGTTCGAGCAGGCGGCCTTCTCGGCGCCGGTGGGGCAGCTGGTCGGCCCGGTCAAGTCGCCGTTCGGCTACCACCTGCTCAAGGTGACCGGCCGCCGCGCCGGCGGCGTGCAGCCGTTCGCCGAGGTGCGCGCCCAGCTCCAGTCGCGCCTGGGCTTCGACAAGGCGCGCGAGCTGGCGGAGAGCAAGGCCAAGGAGCTGGCGGCCCGCCTCGCCAAGGACAGGCCGGCCAACGCCGCGGCGCTCGCCGCCCTGGCCAGGGACAACCCCGGGGTCACCTCGGGCGACACCGGCAGGTTCTCCCAGCAGGCCCCGGTGGCCGGGTTGGGTCTGGCGCAGCAGCTCAACACCGCGGTCTTCGCCGCCAAGAAGGGCGACGTGACCGGCGCCGTCGAGGTGCCGCGCGGCTGGGCAATCGCCTGGGTGGAGGACATCTTCCCGGCCCACCTGGCCGAGCTGTCCGAGGTGGAGCCGAAGGTGCGCCAGCAGCTGACCAACCAGCGCCAGCAGGAGAAGGTCATCGCGCTGCTCAACAGCAAGAAGGGCCTGCCCCTGGACGCGGTCGCCGCCGAGCTCAAGGTGCCGGTCAAGGAGAGCCCCGAGCTTTCCGCCAACGGCCAGATCCCCGGCCTCGGCTCGGTGCCGCAGCTGGTCAAGCAGGCGATGGACCTCCAGCCCGGCCAGATGGGCGGCCCGGTGCCCGACAGCCGGGGCGCGGTGCTGTTCCAGGTGGTCTCGCGCACCAGCTGGGACCCGGCCAAGTTCGCCGCCGCCAAGGACCAGACCCGGCAGAGCCTGCAGCAGCAGAAGCTGCAGTCGCTCATGTCGGCCCTCCTGGAGCGCCGCAAGCGCGACCTGGGAGTGGACTACAACCGCCAGCTGCTCGCCCGGTACGGCATCTCACCCGACGGCCAGCAGCAGCAGATCGGGTAGCCGGCGCCAGCCGGCGAAAGCGGGCCGATGATCGGCCACCTCAAGGGCACGGTGATCGCCGCCACCCCCGAGCGGGTGCTGGTGGACGTGCAGGGCGTGGGCTACGAGGTCCACATCCCGCTCTCGACCTTCTACCAGATCGAGCGCGCCGGCAGCCAGGTCGCCCTCTTCATCCACACCCACCTGCGCGAGGACGGCATCGCCCTGTTCGGCTTCGCGGCGGAGCGCGACAAGGCGCTGTTCGAGAAGCTGATCGCGGTCTCCGGCATCGGCCCGCGCCTGGCCAGGGTCGTCCTCTCGGGCATGCCGACCGAAGACCTCCTGGGCGCCCTGGCGGCGGGCGACCTGGGCCGCCTGGCCACGATCCCCGGCATCGGCCGCAAGACCGCCGAGCGCATGGTCCTGGAGCTCAGGGACAAGGTCCGCGACCTGGCCGCCACGGCCCCGGCCAGCAGTGCCGCCCCCTCCGACCACGACCAGGACGTGGTCTCCGCCCTGGTCAACCTCGGCTACAAGCCCGCCCAGGCCGAGAGGGCGGTGGCCGACGCCCGCCGCGCCAGCCCCGACCTGACCTTCCAAGACCTCCTCCGCGCCAGCCTCACCCGCCTGGCCCGCCTCTGAGCGGCGCCTCGGACCAGGCCCCGGTGAAGGCGTAGTAGGCTGGTTCTCATGACTTCGACCACTGACAAGGCAGGGCGAGTGGATATCGTTCGCCGGGGCCGCCGCTTCGTTGCCCGCCCTCGGACGGCGGAAGGAGATCGCACCGAGATCGACGTGGAGCAGTTGATCGAGGCGGAGCGGAACCGGTTGCACGGCGTCCCGCGAGCACCTCAAGAAGCTCCGACTCGGCTGCGCTAGACCGCCCCCCGCCTCGAATCCAGCTCAACGCCTGGCTCAAGCGGCGCGAAGCCCTTGATCCCCATGCGCGAACGGAGGGTCCGAGGCGCCGCCGGCCCTCCCGGCGCCGCTAAGGAGCGGGCGAACCACGGCGGCTCCCTGAACGCGCACACGCGCCAGAGCCCGCG
>JASLEW010000621.1 GCA_030150965.1 Thermoanaerobaculia bacterium
CCGCGGGCCCCGCGCCCTGCCCGGCCAGGCCGGCGAGCGCGCCGTGCCGGGCGGCGCGGGCGGCGCGGCCCAGGAGGACGAGGACGAGGGGCCGGCGGCCGAGGGCGACGAGGCGCTCGTCGCCTTCACCCAGGACCTCACGGCCCTCGCCCGCCGCGGCGTCATCGACCCGCTGATCGGGCGCGACGCCGAGCTCCAGCGCACCCTCCACATCCTGCGGCGGCGGCGCAAGAACAACCCGCTCTACGTGGGCGACCCCGGCGTCGGCAAGACCGCCCTGGTCGAGGGCCTGGCGCTGCGCATCGCCCAGGGGGAGGTGCCGGCCGCCTTCCGCGACACCCGGATCTACCGGCTCGACCTCGGCGCCCTGGTGGCCGGCACGCGCTACCGCGGCGACTTCGAGAACCGGCTGAAGGCGGTCCTCGGAGCGCTGGCGGCGCAGCCCGCGCCGATCCTCTTCGTGGACGAGATCCACAACCTGATCGGCGCCGGCAGCGCCGGCCGCGGCACCATGGACGCGTCGAACCTGCTCAAGCCGGCGCTCCAGCACGGCGGCCTGCGCTGCATCGGCGCCACCACCTGGGAGGAGTTCCGCCAGAGCTTCGAGCGGGACCAGGCGCTCGCCCGCCGCTTCCAGAAGGTCGAGGTCCTGGAGCCGTCGCTCGCGGAGACGGCGCGCATCTTCGGCGGCCTGCGCGGGCGCTACGAGGAGCACCACGGGGTGCGCTACACCGACGCGGCGGTGACCGCGGCGGCCGAGCTCGCCGGCCGCTACCTGCGCGACCGCCGGCTGCCCGACAGCGCCATCGACCTCCTGGACGAGGCCGGCGCCACCGTGGCGCTGGCGGCGGCAGACGGGGAGGTGGACGTTCCCCAGGTCGAGGCGGTGCTCGCCACCATGGCGCAGATCCCCGCCCGCCAGGTGCAGGGCGACGACCGCGAGCGCCTGCGCCATCTGCGCGCGGAGCTGGCGGCGGCGGTGTTCGGCCAGGACGAGGCGGTGGACCGCCTGGTGACCGCCATCCAGGTGGCGCGGGCCGGGCTGCGCGACCGCGAGCGGCCGGTCGGCTGCTTCCTGCTCACCGGCCCCACCGGCGTCGGCAAGACCGAGATGGCGCGGCAGCTGGCGCAGGCGCTGGGCATCGGCTTCCTGCGCTTCGACATGAGCGAGTACATGGAGCGCCACACGGTGTCGCGGCTGGTCGGCGCCCCGCCCGGCTACGTCGGCTTCGACCGCGGCGGCCTGCTCACCGAGGCGGTGGCCAAGAATCCGCACTCCGTGCTGCTGCTCGACGAGATCGAGAAGGCGCACGAGGACGTGTTCAACCTGCTGCTCCAGGTGATGGACCACGGCACGCTGACCGACACCAACGGCAAGCGCACCGACTTCCGCCACGTCATCCTGCTGATGACCTCCAACCTCGGCGCGCGCGAGATGTCGCGCCGTCCGTTCGGCTTCGCCGGGAGCGACCTCGCGGCGCCCGGGGACGGCGGGGAGGCCGGCGGCGGCCGCGGGGACGCCGTCCTGCCCGGCGTGCCGGCCGGCCGTGATGCGCGGGATGCGGAGGCCGAGCGCGCCTTCGAGCGCCAGTTCAGCCCGGAGTTCCGCAACCGTCTGGACGGCCGCCTGCAGTTCCGGCCGCTGTCGCTGCCGGTGGTGGAGCGGATCGTCGACAAGCTGACCGCCGAGCTCGCGGCGCAGCTGGCCCCCAAGGGGGTGGCGCTCGCGCTGACCCCCGCCGCCCGGCGCCTGCTCGCCGTGCGCGGCTACGATCCGGCCTTCGGCGCCCGGCCGCTCGCCCGGGTGATCGAGGACGAGGTGAAGCGGCCGCTGACCCGGGAGCTGCTGTTCGGTGTCCTCTCGACGGGAGGGCAGGCGGTGATCGACACCGCCGCCGCGGAGGCCAGGGAGACCCCGGAAAGCGCGGAGGCCCTGGAGGGCATCGTGGTGCGCTGCCGGCCGCCGGCGGCGTCTGACGAGCTTTGACCGCGGGGCGGACAATTTTTTGCCGCGGCGGCCGCTCCGCGGCATCCCGACGCGCCCGGAGACGCTGCGCAGGGCCTCGCCCGGTCCAACCGATGTCCTTTGGCTTCAGCCCTTTGGCGAGAGCCATCCGGCAGCGGCAGGCCGGCGGCGCGGCGCCCGCGCGGGACCTCCGGCAGGGGCGGCGGATGGCCCGGCGCGTGCACTGACGGGGAAGCAGAAGTCGCATGCCAGGGATGTCTATGCATAGATTATGGTGCATATGGATAAATAGAGCTATACTCATGTCAGCTCACCATGCCGCCGGCCCGGTCGCCGCGAGCTCGAATCACTCCAGCCAGGAGCGCCTGATGCCTCAGTCCAGCCGTACCACCCCTGCGCCGTCCACCCGCCTGCACCTGACGCTCGTCCTCCTCACCGCCGCCGTGCTGGCCGCCGGCCTGCCGCACCCCGCCGCCGCCACCGCTCCGACGACGCCGACGACCCCGACGCCGCCCGCGCTGCCGCTCGGCCGCGCGGCGGTCTCCGGCCAGATGGTCAAGGTGCCGGACCTCGCGGGCGACGTCGAGGTGGTGCGCTTCGCCGACGAGCTGATCCCCTCCCTGCTGCGGCTGGCGCCGGAGAAGCCGGTGCGCCTCGCCGACTGGCCGGTGGCGCCCGGCGTCCGCCGCGACGTGGTGCTCGCCCGCCACGAGCTCTACGCGCCCGGGGCGCGGGTGCTGCAGGTGGACGCCGCGGGCACGCGCGAGCTGCCGCGCTCGCGCCTGGTGTTCCTCTGGGGCACCCTGGCGGACGAGCCGCAGTCCGGCATCTCGGTGGCCGTCGATCCCGATGCCGCCACCCTGGAGAGCGTCACCCAAACCGCGGGCGTGCAGTACGAGCTGCACTCCCTGGAGCCGGGCAAGCCGGGCCTGCACCTGGTCGCGGCGGCCCAGGCCTTCGAGGCGCGCGGCACGGCCGGGCACAAGACCAGCTGGACCTGCGGCGAGGAGAACCTGGTGCCGCTGCCGCCGGCCCCGCCGGCCGCCCGCGACGCCGTGCCCGAGGCGATGCAGCAGGCCGCCGCGGTCACCAACGGCACCGGCTTCAACCTGGCGACGGTGGCGCTCGACACCGACAGCGAGCTCATGTCGGTCAAGTTCAGCAATAACACCACCGCGGCGACCAACTACATCGCCAGCATGTTCGCCACGATCAACGTGATGTACGAGCGCGACCTCGCGACCCAGCTGCTGATCGGCACCACCATCCTGCGCACCTCGGCGGCGAACGACCCCTACACCCAGCAGCCCTCGGGCGGCGCCGCCAGCGCCAACCAGCTGAGCGAGTTCTCGACCTACTGGAACACCAACTACGGCAACGTGACCCGCACCGTGGCGGCGATGCTCTCCGGCAAGTCGCCGAGCGCCTTCGAGGCGTCCGGCATCGCCTGGGTGGCCGGCCTGTGCAGCACCAGCTACGGCTACAGCTTCAGCCAGCTGTTCACCTTCGCCGCCGACAGCTCCAGCCTCCCCGGCGACACGCTGATCCTCGGCCACGAGATCGGCCACAACTTCGGCACCCGCCACACCCACTGCTACACGCCGCCGATCGACCAGTGCTACAACCTGGAGAGCGGCTGCTACTCCGGCGCCGAAAGCTGCCCCGCCCCCTCGACCGTCCAGGGGGTGACCAACGTGCTCGGCACGGTGATGAGCTACTGCCACCTGCTGGGCGGCTGCTCCTCGGCGCAGGTGTTCCATCCGCGGGTGATCGCGGTGATCGAACCCGACCTCCAGGCGGCGCTCGGCGTGTGCATGACCGCAGGCGGCGGCGCCCCGGCGACCGTCACCGGCATCACGCCGAACCACGGCCCGACCGGCGGCGGCACCGCGGTCACCATCACCGGCACCAACTTCCAGAGCGGCGCGAGCGTGGCGATCGGCGGCGCCGCCGCCACCGCGGTGAACGTGGTCAACTCGACGACCCTCACCGCGGTGACCGGCGCCCATGCGACCGGCACGGTGGACGTGGTGGTGACCTCCGGCGGCAGCCCGGTCACCATGGGCTCGTCCTACTTCTACGCCCAGACGCCGGCGAGCACGCGGTTCTACACCCTGACCCCCTGCCGGCTGGTGGACACGCGCAACGCCGCCGGCCCCTACGGCGGGCCGGCGCTGGCCACCGCCCAGCGGCGGGTCTTCGTGGCGGCCGGCCAGTGCGGCATCCCGGCGGGCGCGGTGGCGGTCGCCGCCAACGTCACCGTGGTCAACCCGGCCGCCGGCGGCTCGTTCAGCCTCTACCCCGGCAACGGCCTGCCGCTCGGCACCAGCTCGCTCAACTTCAACGCCGCCGACGTGCGGGCCGGCGCCACGATCCTCGAGCTGGCCACCGACGGCACCGGCAGCTTCGGCGTCTCCAACAACTCCAGCGGCACCTCGCAGCTGGTGGTGGACGTGAACGGCTACTTCCGCTAGGAGCAGCTCGACCCGCGGCTCCGGCGGCTCGTCACCGCGGCCGGAGGGCGGCGCCGGGCGGCGCAGAGTGACGCCGGACGGGAGCCCGGGCGGCGGTGCCCGGGCGGCGTCCGGGTGTCGTGCCGGCGCCGCCCCTCTGTGCTAGGTTTGCCCGCCATGCATGCGGACGGTGGAGGGCCGGCGGCGATCGCGGTGCGCTGCCGCGGCCTGGTCAAGCGCTACGGCGAGGTGGTGGCGGTCGACGGCCTCGACCTGGAGGTGAGGCGGGGCGAGTGCTTCGGCCTGCTCGGCCCGAACGGCGCCGGCAAGACCACGACCCTGGAGATCCTGGAGGGGCTGACCGCCCCCGACGCCGGCGAGGTCGAGGTGCTCGGCGCCGCCTGGAACCGCGGCGGCGACAACGCGTTGCGGCAGCGGCTGGGGCTGGCGCTCCAGGAGACGCAGTTCACCCCCAAGCTGACGGTGATCGAGACGCTGCGCCTCTTCCGCTCGTTCTACGTCCACGGCCGCGACCCCGAGGCGGTGCTGGCCTACCTCGCCCTGCAGGAGAAGCGCGACGCGCCGGTGGGCAAGCTCTCGGGCGGCCAGAAGCAGCGGCTGGCGGTGGCCTGTGCGCTGGTCGGCAACCCGGAGCTGCTGTTCCTCGACGAGCCGACGACCGGCCTCGACCCGCAGAGCCGCCTGCAGCTGTGGGAGCTGGTGAGCGGCTTCCAGGCGCAGGGCGGCACCGTCGCCGTGACCACCCACTACATGGATGAGGCCGAGCGGCTCTGCGACCGGGTGGCGATCGTCGATCATGGAAGGGTCATCGCGCTCGGCACGCCCGGCGAGCTGATCGCCTCGCTGCATGCCGCCGACGTGGTCGAGCTCGCCGCCGAGCCCGATCTGGAGGCCGCGGCGCTTTCGGGGCTCACCGGCGTCAGCGAGGTGCGGCGCCACGGCGAGCACTGGACGCTCGCGGTGACCTCGCTGGCCAGCGGCGTGCCGGCGCTGCTGGCGCTGGTGGAGGAGCGCGGCGCCCGGCTGATCCACCTCTCGACCCACCGAGCGACCCTGGAGGACGTCTTCGTCGCGCTGACCGGCCGTGCCCTGCGCGAGGAGTGAGGCGATGCCCCCCGTTCCCCCCGAGCAGCACCCGGCCGCCGCGGGCACCGCGGCGCGGTTCTCCCCGCTCTGGCAGCTCACCCTGACCCGCGTCCGCGAGTTCGTGCGCGAGCCGGAGGCGCTCTTCTGGGTGTTCGCCTTCCCCCTGCTGCTCGCCGTCGCCCTGGGCCTGGCGTTCCGCGACAAGGCGCCCGACCGGGTGCCGGTGGGGGTGGTGCGGACGCCGGCCGCCGCACGCCTCGCCGCCGCGCTGGGAGGCTCGCCGGTGCTGCTGGTCAAGACCCTGACGCCGGCGGCGGCGGGCGAGGCGCTGCGCAGCGGCAGGATCTCGCTGCTCATCGACGCGGCGCCCGGCGGCGCGGTGGTCTTCCGCTACGACCAGACCCGCCCGGAATCGCGGGCCGCGAAGCTGGAGGCCGAGGATGCGCTGGAGCGGGCGGCTGGGCGCACCGATCCGGTGACCATCCGCAGCGAGCAGGTGACGGAGAAGGGGGCCCGCTATATCGACTTCCTCATCCCCGGCCTGCTCGGGCTGAACCTCATGGGCACCGGCATCTGGAGCCTGGCGTTCTCGATCACCACGGCGCGCGAGAAGCAGCTGCTCAAGCGCCTCATCGCCACCCCCATGCGGCGCAGCCACTACCTGCTGGCGCAGATGCTGGGGCGGCTGGTCTTCCTGGTGCCGGAGGTCGTCGTCCTGGTCGGCCTCGGCTGGCTGGCGTTCGGCGTGGCGGTGCGCGGGTCGCTGCTGCTGCTGCTCGCCACCTGCCTGCTGGGGGCGATGAGCTTCTGCGGCCTGGGCCTGCTGGTCGCCTCGCGGGTGCGCACGGTCGAGGGGGCGAGCGGCTGGGCCAACGTGGTCATGATGCCGATGTGGCTGCTGTCGGGGGTCTTCTTCTCCGCCGAGCGCTTCCCGGACCGCGTGCAGCCGCTCATCCACGCGCTGCCGCTGACCGCGCTCAACGACGCGCTGCGCGCCATCATCAACGACGGCCGGCCGCTCTCCGCCGTGGCGGCGCAGCTCGCCGTGGTGGCCGCCTGGGGGCTCGCCTGTTTCGCCGCGGCGTTGCGGCTCTTTCGCTGGCGCTGACGGCCCGGGCCGATACCTGAGCCCCCTTCTCCCCCTGGAGCCATCCCTGCCCTGCAATGTACAATGCTGGAATGACCACTGCGGAAAGTGAGCGGATTACCTCGCTGCTTCGGAACGCGATTCGGCTGTCGAACTGCACGTATCGCGATGTGGAACGCCAGCTGGGCTGGCGCGTGGGCACGATCACCCGCCTGATGCGCGGTGGCCTTGGGCTCAAAGTCGAGCACCTGCTGAGCATTCTGCGGGTCATCCAGTTCTCTCCGGCGCGCTTCTTCGCCGCGGCCTTCCCCGTCACGCCCGGCGCCAACCCGCTGGAGGACCGCCTCAGCCGCATGCTGGAGCAGATGCATGGCGAGCCCGCGGCGGCCGCCACGTTCGGCGCCACCGGCGCCATCCCCGCGCTGGCGGCGCACGCCGCCGCCGCCGGCACCTCCACCCCCTCCGCCGGCGGGCGCGACGGCACGCGCCAGGACGAGATCGACGAGATGGTCCGCAACTCGCTGCGCCGGCTCATCGGGGGCGGGCCCGAGGCGGCCGACAAGCCGACGCCCTGAGGCCGGGAGGCCCGGGGTTCAGGCCGAGCGGGCGAACAGCGCCGCCGGCTCCGCGGGCGCCGTGTCGCGCAGCAGCCGCACGACCTCGTGCACCAGGTCGGAGGTGCGCCCCTCGCGCCACTTCAGCTGCGCCTGCACCGGCATCATCGCCCGCGCCGCCTCCGGGTTGACGTCGAGGTGGATGAAGACGGTGGCGGCCTCGAGCGCCAGGAGCCGCGCCTTCTCCTCCTGACCGCGCCGCAGCTTGAGGCCCGCCAGCTCGGCCAGGGTGAACGCCTCGCTGTGCGGTTTGCCGGCGGCATGGAACCCCCGGCGCGCCTCCTCCAGCGCCAGCTCGGCCCGTTCGAGGTCGTTGAGGTTGGCGTAGATCTGTGCCTGCAGCCAGGAGAGCCGCAGCAGCACCTGGCTGCCGGCGTGCTGGGCGTAGAGGGCCTGGTGACGCCAGAGCAGCGAGCGGGCCTCGCGGAAGCGCCCGGTCTCGGCCAGGCAGTAGGCGGTGTTGTGGACCGCCGACAGCGCCAGCGGCGGGTCCGCTTCGGCGTCCACCATCTCCAGCCCGGCGTTGAGCAGCTCGATCGCCTCGCGCTGGCGCCCGCTGTGGGCGGTGTACATGCCCTTCTTGATCAGGCAGCGGCCGACCAGATGCGCGTCGCCGTAGCGTCGGTAGATGCGCAGCGCCCCGTCGAGCGCGGCGAAGGCGGCGTCGAACTCGTCGCGGTCGCCGCGCAGGCTGGCCTCGACCTCCAGGATGCGGGCGCCGAGGAGCTTGTCCTGGCTGCCCAGGCCGAAGTGCCGGCGGGCCGCATCGAGGCTCGCCTGCGCCTCCTGCGCCCGTTCGACCACGCGGTAGGCGTTGGCGAGCTCGGCCGCCGCGCGGGCTTGGAAGTCGTGCACCTGGCCGGCGCTGAAGCCCTCGGCGCCCAGGCCCTCGGCCACCATCACCGCCAGCTCGGCCAGGCGGACCATCTGCCGCGGCTGCTCGCGGCGGGAGGTCCAGCTGCGCTCCAGCAGGGCCTCGTAGGCGGCAAAGCTCTGCAGCTCCTCCGGCAGCGCGGCCTTCTCCGGCAGCGCGGCGAGCGCTTCGAGCGCCTCGGGGCCCAGCGCGGCCACGGTCTCCTGCGCCCTGACGCCGGCCCGCGCCGCCCGCTCGCCGTGGCGCATGACCGCGCCCAGGGCGCGGTCGATCGCCCGGTCGTAGCACTCCTGCGGGGGAGGCGGCGCGGCGGCCCGCGCGGCCGGAGCACCGGAGGCGAACGCGCTCACCAGCCGCGCGAGCTGCGCCAGGCGGGTGCCGGCGGTGCCTCTTCCGCCCGCCGCGGCGGCGGCACGGTCTCCTGGCGTGGAGGAGGCAGCGATTCCGGCAGTGCCGGCAGTGCCGGCGATGCCGGCGAGGTCCGCGCTGCTCGCGGGGCTCGCCGGGACCGCCGCGGGGACGGCCTCCAGGGCTTCCCGGGCTTCCGGGGCCGGCGACGTTGAACACGGCGTCAGCGCCGCTGGCGCCGTCAGCGCCGCTGGATCCGGCGCGGCAGCAGCCTCCGCGAGCACCGCCGTCGAGGCGGCGCTCGCGGCACGGAAAGCGGCGGCGACGTCGAGCAGCTCGGCCGCGTGCGGCGCGACAAGGGACAGGCACGCGCCGCAGCCGCGCAGGAGGTGGCGCACGACGGCCCGCGCCCGCTCGCGCGTCAGGCCGCCGCCAACCAGAGCCTCCAGCTCGGCCACGGTTGGATGCTCGCTTGTCATCTTGCCCCCCGTCCTTAAATCAGGGAGAGCTTACACCAGCCGGCGGCAAGTCGAAATACCGCCGGCAAACGCCGGCAGTGGTCAGCCGGCGGCAAAGCGAAATACCGCCGGCAACGCCGGCATCGGCTCGGCGCCGCCAAGGGAATAAACTGAGCCAATCCCCGCACGCCGCCGCCGCTCCGCTTGCCGCCGGCCATCGCCGCCTAGGGGCTGTCGCCGCCGTCCGGGTTGACCGTCGGGCGCGTGTCGTTGGTCGTGCCGGGCGTGGTCGAGCCGCCGGAGCTGCCGCTGTCGCTGCCGCTGTCCTTGGCGACCGCGCTTCCCGCCCCGCCGTGCAGCAGCAGCACCAGATCGTCCCACAGCTTCTGCCACGCCCTGCCGTCCCACCAGGCGGTGGCGGCGGCGGCGGTGCCGGCGTTGCTGACGGTGGCGGCGGCGGGCGCGGCAATGGACATCACCAGGGCGCCGGCGGCTGCCGCGCGCAGGACGGTGGATGAAAAAAACTTTCTTTTCATAGGGGTCTCCTCGCAATGAGCTGGGCCGCGGCAGCTCCGGTCGACTCGGCGCCATGGCGCAGCGTCTGGCAAAGAGGTAAGTGCGGCGATCGAGCGTTTTCGGCGCGCGCCCGAGAAAAAATGGAAGATTCTAAAGCGCGCTGATTATTGGAATAATATGGTCATGGATGATTACCACGTAAACGGCGGCAAGAAACCGGGTTGCCGGGACCGCGGACAGCCGATTGATCGATGATCCGATCACTCGCGCCATCAGGGAACGGATGTAAAGGTCAGAAAAATGTAGCGCTATATTAAGCATTAACGGTGTGCTGTGCGACGGGGCGCCGGCGCCGGCCGCGCCGCTGAAAGCTCCGCGCAGCGCGCCGCCGCCCCGTCGCACAGCACACCGTTAATGCTTAATATAGCGCTACATTTTTCTGACCTTTACATCCGTTCCCTGATGGCGCGAGTGATCGGATCATCGATCAATCGGC
>JASLEW010000642.1 GCA_030150965.1 Thermoanaerobaculia bacterium
GCGACCGCGGGCACCGCCGCGGCGGCCGGCAGGCCGGCCCGCAGCGACTCGCCCGGCCACAGCGCCAGCGCCTGCCGCTCGGGCCGCACTCCCCGGTAGAGCAGGACCTGCCGCACCAGCGCAGCGAAGACCGGCGCCGCCACCTGGCCGCCGTAGTACTCGAAGCCCTGCGGCGAGTCCACCGCCACCACCCCGACCAGCATCGGCCGGTCGGCCGGCGCGAAGCCGACGAAGCTCGGCAGGTAGATGTGGTGGGCGTAGCCGCCCGCCGACGAGATCTGCGCCGTGCCGGTCTTGCCCGCCACGCGGTAGCCGGCCACCGCGGCGCTCCGGCCGGTGCCGCTCGTCACCACCCGCTCCATCAGCGCCCGCACCTCGGCGGCGGTGGCCGGCGAGACCGCCTGGTCCACCGCGTGCGGCCGGGCGTGCAACCGCTCGCTCGCGCTGCCGCGCCGCACCGTGTCCACGACGTAGGGCTGGAGCAGCGTGCCGCCGTTGGCCACCGCCGCCACCCCGGCGGCGAGCTGCAGCGGCGTCACCGAGATCCCCTGGCCGAAGGCCACGTAGGCCTTGGTGAGCGCCCCCCATCTCTCCAGCGGATGGAGGATGCCGGCGCTCTCGCCGGGCAGGTCGATGCCGGTCGGCCGGCCGAAGCCGAAGGCCACCACCGTGCGGTAGAGCCGGTTGCCGCCGATGATCAGCGCGGCGCGGATCACCCCGACGTTGCTCGACTTGGCGATGACGTCGGCGAACGGCAGGATGCCGTAGGGCTTGTGATCGCGGATGGTGACGCCGTACAGCACGATGCTCCCCATGCCGCAGTCGAACGGGTCGTCGGCACGCACCAGGCCGGACTCGAGCGCGGCCGCGGCGGTGAACACCTTGAACGTCGAGCCCGGCTCGTAGGCGTCCATGATGCTGCGGTTGCGCTGGCTCTCCGGCGGATAGCGGTCGAACTCGTTGGGATCGAAGGTGGGGAACGACGCCATCGCCAGCACCGCCCCGGACGACGGATCGAGGAACACGGCGCTGCCGCGCCGCGCCCGCCGCTCCTCGACCACGCGCTGCAGCTCGCGCTCGACCATATGCTGCACCGTGGTGTCGAGCGTCAGGTAGAGGTCGCCCCCCGGCTGCGGCTCCGCCACCAGGAGGTCGGGCGATTCGACCGTGCCGCGGCGGGCGTCGCGCAGCACCGTGCGGATCCCCGGCTTGCCGGTGATCACCGCGTCGTAGGTCTTCTCCAGGCCGGCGAGACCGACGTTGTCGAGCCCGACGTAGCCCAGCACCTGGGCCGCCAGCTCGCGCATCGGGTAGTAGCGCTTGCTCTCGGCGACGAAGTGGATCCCCGGCAGGTGCCGGCGCCGCAGGGCCGCCGCCACCGGCGGGTCGAGCTTGCGCGCCACCCAGACGAAGTCGCGGCCCGCGGTGAGCTGGCTCTCCAGGCGGGCGGCCTCGACGCCGGGGACGACGCGCGCCACCTCGCGCGCCACGTCGCGCGCGGTGAGCGGGCTCTGCTCGTCGATCTCCGACGGCACGGCGAAGGCCGAATCGACCTGCACCGAGACCGCCAGCTCCCGGCCGGCGGCATCGTAGATCGTGCCGCGCGGCGGATCGAGCCGCACCACCCGCTGCTGCTGCTGCCGCGCCTTGTGCACGTAGCGCGCATGCTCCACGACCTGGAGGTAGTAGAGCCGCAGGCCGAGGACCGCCACCCAGGCGAGGCCGGCGCAGAGGACGATCTGGAGGCGGCGGAGGCGGGAGCTCAATGCCGCATCTCCTCCCAGAAGACCACCTGGTCGAGGGCCGGCGGCTGCATGTGCAGCTCGCGCACCGCCCGCTCCTCGATGCGCTGCGGGCTGGCCAGGTAGGAGGCTTCGAGCTGCAGCTGCCGCTCGACCTGCGACAGGTCGCGCAGCTGGCGCTCCAGCAGATCGATGCGGTAGCCGGTGCGCAGCGCTTCGAGATGGATCCAGGTGTAGGCCAGGAGGCCGCCGCCCAGGAGCACCGCCACCACCAGCACCAGCGCCAGCTCGCGAAACCTGCGGCGGTCCCGCTCCCGCACCAGGTAGGTGTTGCTCACCGGCCGGCGGAAGGCGTAGGCGCTCCTCAAGGGCTCACAACCTTCTGGCGGCGCGCAGCCGGGCGGAGCGCGAACGCGGGTTCGCCGCCACCTCCTCCGGGGTGGGGCGCAGCGGCTTGCGGGTCAGCAGCTCGATCAGCTGGCTCTCCGAGCGCGGCCGGCCGGTGACCTGGTCGATCTCGCCCTGCGCCATGCCGCGCAGGGTGTGCTTGGTGATGCGGTCCTCGAGGCTGTGGTACGAGATCACCACCAGGCGGCCGTCGCTCGCCATCATATCGACCGCCTGCTCGATGGCGCGTTCGAGGCCGGCGAGCTCGTCGTTGACCGCGATGCGCAGCGCCTGGAACACCTGCGTCGCCGGGTCGACCTCGACGCGCCCCTCGCGCCGCGGCGCCGCGGACAACGACGAGCTCGCTGGCCTCGAACGCGCCATCGAGCAGGCGGTCGATATGATGGCGAGCGACGGCAGA
>JASLEW010000662.1 GCA_030150965.1 Thermoanaerobaculia bacterium
CCGACCGCGGCGATGCGCGCGCGCCACCAGCGCCCGGCCAACTCCTCGCCGCTTCCTGGCGGTAGCGCTGCCGCCAGGGCGGGCTCCGCCCGGAGGAGGGCCGCCGCGGCGGCGCTCTCTCCGGCCGCGGTGAGGGCGAAGGCAAGCGCGAGCGCCAGGCGCGCCCGGAGGGCGGGCGCCTCGCGGGCGAGGTGCGGGCGCGCGGCCTGGAGGTTGCGCAGGGCGCTCGGCAGTCCCTCGCCGGTGCCGCTGTCGAGCAGGACCAGGCCGAGCTGCGCCTGGGCGAGTGCCGCGCCGCGGTCGTCCTGGTCCGCCACCATCAGGTGGATGGCCCGCTGCAGGAGCGCCGCGGCCTCGTCGAGCCGTCCCTGGAGCCAGCGCAGCTGCGCGAGGCCCTCGGTGAGGCGCGCCCGCTCGCGCACCCAGCCCTGGATCGCGGCGGGGCTGAGCAGCGCGGCCAGGCGGGCGTAGTGGATCTCGGCGAGGAGCTCCCGCCCGCACCGGGCCTGCTCGCGGGCGGCGCGGAGGAGCGCGTGCACGAGCGGCGGCGCGACGTGGGTAGGCGGTCGCGGCGCGTGGCGCTCGGCCAGGGCCACGGCCAGCTCGGCCACCTCGGCGGCGCCGCCCGCGGTCCCGGCCTAGTGGATCAGCAGCCAGACGACCTGCGGATCGGCGCCGGCCGCCTTCGCCGCCGCCGCCCGGCGCCGGTCGGCCGGCGGCAACCGCAGCAGCTGGGCGACGAGATCGCGTGCTTCGAGGGCCTCGCCGTGCTTTTCGATCGGGTCGCGCGCGGGAGCTCCGGAGCGCGTTTCCGCGGCCGCGGGCTCCCCGGGCACAGCGATCGGGTCGCGCGCGGGAGCTCCGGGGCGGGTTTCCGCGGCCGCGGGCGTCCCGGGCACAGCCGGCGGCGGGCCCGCCAGGGTGCGCTCCACGGCGTGGGCCGCGGCGGGCGCGGCTGCCGGCGTCAGGAGCGGTATGCGGAGGGTGCCCGCAGGGGGAAGCGGGGTGAGGGCCGGCTCCGGCGTGCTCCGGCCTTCCGTTCCCCTGCCGCCGCCCGCCCAGCCGATGGCGAGCGCGTCCACGACCATCCGGTTGGCCGCCAGGCGCTGGCAGCTGCCGCACGTCAGGAGGTGCACCAGCGCCCGGCGCTGCTCGGGCGGCAGGTCGGCAAGGAGCTGCCGGGTGGCGGTGTGCTCTTGGCTCAGCATGGGAGCATGGGGGCCGGTCGTCGATTGCTCGAACGCGTGGTCGAGCGCCTGGCGCCGCCTACTGTCGAGCACGGACTGGCCTCCGGAGACGACAGCCAGGAACGATCATCTCCACCCGCGGGAAGCGGAAAGTATCCACGCCTCCCGCGGGGGGGCGGGCCGCAAACCGGAGCGGAGGTCCGGAGCATGCACGCCGGAAGGCGCCGGATGGAAAGTTTTCATCCGTGGTCGCTCGAAGCCCGGCACCGGCGCTGCCGCCGACGCCTGCGCTCAGGTTCCGCACCGAGTTCGGAGTTGCGCGAAGGCAGCATCAGCGTAGAATCACGCCAACTGGCGTCTGCTGTTCAATGTTTCTGCCGAGGACGACAAGCTGCCTGGAGGCATCCCCCGAGGTGTCGCGCGGCTCGCCTGCCGCTGACCAGGGAATTCCAGAGGACCGCGTGCGAGGTGAGCCGATGGCGAGGACGGTGCCGAACCCCCTGGGTCTGACGCTCCGCTGGCTGCGCCAGCGGGCCGGCTGGAGCCAGACGGAGCTGGCGCGGGCGTCCGGCCTCCGCACCAACGTCCTCTGCGACTACGAGCGCGGCGCCCCCGAGCGGCAGCTCACCCGCGCTGGGCTCGACGAGCTCGCGGCGTTGCTCGGCTTCGGACCCGCCTATGTCGAGCTGGTCCACCAGTTCATGACGCTCGGCGAGCCCGCGGCTCGGGGACGGGTCCCCCACGGCCCCGCCGAGCTGACCGTGGAGGAGCGGCAGCTCGCCCGCGAGGCAGCGGCCTCCATCGCCGTCGAGGCCGGTGCGTGCGCCGAGCCCGAGCTGCTCGCCCGTGCGCTGGACCAGCGGATCGCCTATGCCCGCGCCGAAGCCGCCGGGGTGTGGGACAGGCTGCGGGACTCCACGCCCATGCAACGCGGCGTCCTGGTCGACTGCATCGTCGAGTTTCAGACCTGGGCGGTCGCCGAGCGGCTGGCCGAGGAGAGCGTGAGAGCCGCACCGCGGAGCGCCGCCGAGGCCCTCGGCCTGGCCCGCCTGGCCCTGCGCGCGGCGCGGCTCTCGCCGGGCGACGAGGCCTGGCGCAGCCGCCTGGAGGGGTACGTCCGGGCCTTTGTCGCCAACGCGCTGCGCGTCGGGGGCAACCTGGTGGCGGCGGACGAGGAGTGGCAGGAGGTCCGGCGCTGCTGGCTCGCCGGCGCCGAGGGCGACCCGGATGGGATCCTGCCCGAGTGGAGGATCCTGGACCTCGAAGCGTCGCAGCGGTGTTTCACGCGCGAGTTCGATCTCGCCCTGGAGCTTCTCGACCGCGCCGCCGCCATCGCGCCGAGGGCGGCGGCCGGGCGGATTCTCCTCAGCCGCGCGCAGGTGCTGGAACAGATCGGCGACATTGGGGCTGCCGTCACGGTGCTCCAGACGGCGGCTCCTCTCCTGACGGGAGTCGGGGACCTCCGCCTGCGGTGGGCGCTCATGTTCAATCTCACCGTTAACCTCTGCCATCTTCAGCGCTTTGCCGAGGCGGAGGCCCTCCTCCCCGAGCTGCACCACGGTGCCAGGATGCTCGACAACGCGCTCGACCTTCTGCACCTCCAGTGGCTAACCGGCCGAGTGGCCGCTGGGCTCGGCCGCGAAGAGGAGGCTCTCACGGCCTTCGAGCTCGTCCGCGATGACTGGTTGGCCCACCGGGACGTGATCGGTGCCGCGATGGTCTCCCTGGAGATCGCGATCGTCTACCTAAGGGATGGCCAGACGGATGCCCTCCGTGAGCTGATCGGGACCCTGGCCCGCTCTGTCGTCGCGGCCAAGGGTATGGACCCTGAGGCGCTGGTGGCCTTCCGCCACTTCTGTCAGGCCGCAAGGCAGAAGGTTGCCACCCTCGAGCAGGCGCAGAAGCTCCTGGCGATGTTGGAGCGCTCCGCCCGGCGCAAGCTCTGCACCCCAGGCGCCGGAGCTCCTCCCTGAGAGCTCCGGCTACCCTGGCCAGGGACTGGACCATGCGGTCTCACGCCTGCGCTAGGCGCTGCATCTGCCCCCAAGCGGTCAGTGCCCCGGTTGAACTGTGCCGCTCGGACACTGTTGCCCACCGTTCGGATCAAGGCCGCAGACCGCTGCTGGCCTATGGCGGCCCGCGCCAAGCGGCGAGGGCGGCTGAATGGCGCTGCTCGAGCACTGCTGACTGCCATTCGGATCGATGCTGCAGATCGCATCCGTCTGCACGGCGCCGCTCGCACACACCTGATGTCCGCTGCGGTCCGTCGAGCAGCGGGACTCCGGCCAGAGGCCACCGATCCAATGCCGCAGCTGCGACAGGAGATCCTCGAGGGCGCCGGCGTGTGCCGCCGTCGCGCCCGAGGCCCCCAGGGGAGCGGCGAGGGCGTTGGAGGGCAGGGCGCATGCGGCCAGGGCACCCACCAGCAACGAGACAGCGATGGAGCTGCGCAGTCTTGGGCGCATCGGAAGGACTCCTTTCGGCGCCGCCGCTCGCCGGCCTCCATTGGCCGGCAGAGGACGTGCGTCGGAGAGAGACAGCTGCTGATTCGGCGGGCAGCCGGCTGCCGACCGCCGGTGGCCGTGAGCGGGCGTGCGCCTGAGCAAAGCGGTGTTCGGCTGACTGCCAGGGGGAAAAATACCCTCATTAAGCTCTCCCGTGTGCGGGAAGGAGGAGGAATCGGGTGGAAATCTTCGATCAGGCCGACATGGGGCTGCTCCTGGAGGTGCTCCGCGTCCTCCGGCACTGGCGCCAAGCGGACCTCGCGGCGGCCGCCGGGTTGCACCCGTCCACCATCTCGCGCTACGAGTCAGGGCAGCTGCCGATCGACGCGCCGACGCTGCAGAGGCTGACGGCGGTGGCCGGACTGCCGGTCGATTGGACGGCACGGACGCTGCTGCCGGTCCTGGCAGCCGCCCGCAGGATCGTCGAGTCCGCTGCCGCACCCAGCCCCGTGCAGGCTCCTCCGGAGGACTGGACGGCCGGAGCCCTGCCGCTGGCCGAGGCCCTGCAGCAGCGGCTCGACCAGGCTGTCGGCCTGTTCGACGCCCGCCTGGCCGCCTTCCATGCCGGCCATCGCCAGAGCCATGCCGCACCCGCGGCGACGGACCGCGACCAGGCCGCCGCTGCCTGGGCCCGGTTGGAGCCGTGCACCGCCGAGGAACGCGGCATGCTGGTGGAAAGGGCGCCCGAGCTCCAGACCTGGGCGTTCGCCGAGCTCCTCTGCGAGGAGAGCATCCGCGCGGCGCCGAAGAGCGCCGAGGCGGCGATGGGGCTCGCGCGCCTTGCCGTCCGGGTGGCGCAGCTGCTGCGGGCCGACGCCGCCTGGCAGAGCCGGGTCGAGGGCTACGCGCGGGCGTTTTTCGGCAACGCCCTCAAGGTCGAGGGCAATCTGGCGGCGGCCAACGCCGCGTGGACCAAGGCGCTGCGGCTGTGGCACGCCGGCGCGGACCCGGCGGGGCTGCTTCCGGAGTGGCGGCTTTTCGAGCTGGAGGCGTCTCTACGCTGCGTGACGCGGCAGTTCGACCAGGCCCTCGCGCTCCTCGACCGCGCCGCGGCCGCGGCGCCTCCGGACGCCTCCGGACGCGTCCTCCTGAGCCGGGCGCAGGCTCTGGAACAATCGGGCGATGCCGCCGCTGCCCTGGCGGCGCTCAACGCCGCGGCGCCTCTCATCCGGCCGGGCGGCGACCGCCGCCGCCGCCTGCAGTTCGCGCTCGCCTTCAACCTGACGGTGAACCTCTGCCACCTCGGCCGCTTCGCGGAGGCCGAAGCCGAGCTTCGCGGCGTGGGCCGGCTGGCGGACGACCTGGGCAACGAGCTCGACTCGCTCCACGTGATCTGGCTGAGCGCTCGGGTGGCGGGCGGCCTGGGCCGAAGGGCCGAGGCGCAGGCGACGCTGGCCGAGGTGCAGCAGGAGTGGGCCGCGCGCCGCAACGGGGTGGGCGCGGCGAGGGTCTCGCTGGAGCTGGCGGTGCAGTACCTGGAGGAGGGCCGGCACGCCGAGGTCTGCCGGCTGGCGGACGAGATGACGTGGATCTTCGCCGCCCAGGGTGTCGAGCGCGAGGCGCTGGCGGCGCTGCGCCTGTTCTGCGACGCCGCCCGGCAGCAGCAGGCCACGCTCGAGCAGGCGCGGCAGGTCCTGGCGCTTCTCGAGTCGAGCGCGCGGGGGATCGGGGCCTCCTGACCCGGCGGCTCGGCGGCGCCGAGCTCGATCGGCGCCGGCAGCTCATGGCAGGGGAGGCAGCTCGTCGTCGAGGTCGGCCTGGTGTGCGCCGGACAGAATCAGCGCCCGGCTTGCCCGGCCCCCCCGGCGGCTATCGCCCCGCTTGGCCAGCCGCTCGCGAGTGCTCCCGCTCGCGCATTGCGTACCTCATGAACCGCAGCTCGACCACCGCCGAGACAAGGAAGGTCACCTCCTCGGACCTGTCGACCTCCCACGCGTAATCTTTCCATATGGCGCTCGCTCAAATGATGCTTTGAGAGTTCCGTTGGATTTGCTCGGTTTGCCTCTATTCTCTTTGCCGGACGCAGCAATGCAGATCTCGATCCCGGACGGCGAATTACGATGACCGAACCCGCGTTGGCTCTCCACAGCCCAGGCAACACGCGCCGCGCCGCCACAAAGCGCCCCACCACGCAACAGCCCTTACCAGGCCCAGCTGAAGCGCCGGCGGGCGGCGCGGGCAGGGGCGAGATGATCGGACCCACCGTGAGCACGGATTGGTTCGACCTCGCGCTGCCGCCCGAGGGGGATCGCCTGGACGCCGGGACGGTCTCGGTGCTGATCGGGGAGCGGCGGCCCGCGCTGGTGCGCATCCTCCAGGAGTTTCGCGTGCCGCCCGAGGAGGCCCCGGCGCTGCTCGGGCGGATGACGGATCTCCTCTTCTCCCGCTGGCACGAGCTTCGCGATCCGGCGGCGTGGCTCGTTCCGGCGCTCCGGGCCTGCTGCATCGAGCACCGCTGCCGCTTACCGCAAGGGGCCGAGGGCGGCGCGCAGGCCGATGCCGGGGGCTCTGCCGCCGAAGAGATGGACGCCGGCTGGGTGGCGGGCGGCATCGCCGGGACGGGCGATGGCGCCCTGGACTGAACAGGAGACCACGGATGCGGACCACGGAACACACGCCTCCCGGCTGGACGATGGAGCAGGCGCTGCGCGAGACCATGCTGACGCACCTGCCGGCGGAGGACCGCGAGAGGCTCCGCCAGGGGGGCCAGGCCCTGTTCAACCTGGCCGCCGGCTGCCTCGACGGGGAGATCACGGAGTCGTGCGTCGCCGCCGAGCTGCGCGCGGTGCTGGCCGATCTCCGCTACCTCCAGGGTTACCTGGGTTGGATCAGCATCCTGCCGGAGGAGGTGGTCTGCACGCCCGACGAGGGCCGGCTTGCCGGGTTCGCGGGCCAGGCGGCCGGCCAGGTGGCCGCGATCGCCTCGACGATCGAAAGGCGGCTGGCCGAGCCGCCGCCGCGGGCATCCTGACCTCGGTGCCTGGAACGCCACCCCGGACGCGGCTCTCCCTTGGTACACGATGACACCGCCGGGCCGGCCCCGCCGCCGGCCGGCGGCGGCGAGGACCAGCCGCCGGCCGGCGCCGGCGAGGACCACCCCTCGCGGCAGACGCTGGCCCGCCTGCTGAGCGGCACGGCGCAGGCCGACGAGGTGCAGCTCGTCGTCCTGACCCACCTGACGGCGTGCTGCCCGGCCTGCCGCGCCGCGGTCGAGGAGCTGGCCGACCTGGCGCACGAGTATGGCCACTGGGACATCTCCGAGGCGATCACCGAGTGGCGCGAGGCGCCGCGGCTGTGGCGGCGCCTGGCGGAGCTGCCGGCCGGGCGGCGGCTCGCGGCGATCGAGGCCGACGACGGGTACTGGACCTGGGGGCTGGCGCGCCATCTCCAGCTGCGCAGCGCCGGGCGGGTGGGCGCCGACCCGGCGGGCGCGGCGCACCTCGCGGCGCTGGCGCTGCGCGTGGCGCGGCAGCTGGGCGAGAGCTACGACCTGACCTGGGTGCGCGGGCTGCGCGCCCTCTGCCTGGCCTGCCTGGGCAACGCCCGGCGCGAGCTGGGCGAGATCCACGGCGCGGCCGACGCGGTGGCCGCGGCGCGCCAGCTGGTCGATGCCGGGATCGGCAACCCGTCGTTCGAGGCCGAGGTGCTGCTGATCGCCGGCCTGGTGGCGCGCGACCGGCGCCGGCTGGACGAGGCGCTCGGGCTCTTCGCCGCCGCACGGGCGCTCGTGGCGCCGCCGGGAGACGAGGCCGCCGACCCGGGGCTGCTCGCCGCGGTGCTGGCGCAGGAGGCGTGGTGCCGGTATCACCGGGGCGACCCGGGGGCGGCGCGGGAGCTGCTGGAGGAGGCGGAGCGCTGGGCCGGGCGGGCGCGCGGCGGCGACCCCGAGCGCGACCCGGAGCTGCGCTGGGGGATCGCGCTGGGGCGCCTGTGGTGTGCGCTGGCGCTGGGCGATGTCGCGGGTGCGCGGGGGGCACTGGGGCGGGCCGAGGAGCTGGCGGCGGCGGCGGCGGCCGAGGCAATTGAGGGGGACGAGGCGACCGCTGCCGCCGAGGCCGCGGAGGCCTCCGACACCGCCGAGGCCCCTGGCACCGCCGGACTGCCAGGCAACGCGGCGGCGGCGGGCGGCCGCGAGGTCCACGGGCCCCGATGGGCGGGGCCGGACGCCACGCCCCCTCCTGCGCCGGCCATCGAGGACGGCGCTGCTCCGGCCGCCGACGGTCCCATCACCGGCCGCCGGCCCGCCTCCAGGCAAGCCCTCCTCCACCGGCCGCGGGCCCGCCTCGGCGCCGCGAGCGGCGAGCCGCAGCGGGCGGTCGAGATGCTCGTCCAGGCGCTCGGCAGCCTCGCGGCCCACGGGCTCGGCGGCGACGCAGCGCTCGCGCTTCTCGAAGCGGTCGCCCTGCTGAGCGCAACCGGCGCCGAGCCCTCGCTCGTGGAGCTGGTGATCGCGGTCATCCCCGAGCTCGTGGCCTCCGCGCCCGCGGGCCTCGCGGTGGCGGACCTCGCGGCGCTCCTCGTCCTGGAGCGCGAGTGCGGCCGACGCCCCCAGGCGAGAACCTCCAACATCGCGTCGATCCGTCCTCGTGCTGCGCCCGGCGCACCGCAAGCCCCCGCCGGTCCCCTCCAGCCAGCGGGCGAACCCGAAGCGCCCGCCGCGCCGCCTGCCGGGACGGTGGTGGAGGCGCGCACCGGCCCAGCAGCTGCCGACGCCGCAGACCGGGCGGCCCCGGTCGCTGCCGAGAGCGTTCAGCGGCTCGCGATCGGCATCGAGCGCCGCCGGCGCCCAGGGCTCGCCCAATGGTCCGCCTGGCCGGGGCTCTTCGATCCAGCGATGGAGGACGGGCAAACCCGGCGTTGAGCGGCTTGACCGTGGCGCCGGTGGCGGAGCCGCCGGCCTGGCCAGGCTCGGGTGTCAATAAATGCCGTTGAAAGTGATTCCACCCGCTGGAAATCTGCCGGTTTCTTGACAGTCCCCAGCGCCGATGGCGTGCTCACCCTGGGAATCTTCGCCCACCCGAGGAGGCTCTACCTCGGGCCGAGGTGCGAGCGTCGCCAGGATCCAGGCGATCGGCCGGGTGGGCGCATGCGCCCCCGGAGCCCCCTCCGGATCGGCCGGGTCGAGCGCCACGCCGCCGCCGGGATGTGTGCAGTTGCCTGGGCCGGGGGGGCCAGCATCGCCGAAACAATCGAGCGGAACCGCGATCACTGACTCGGTATAAGCTATGGCCTACTGAACCTCCGGAGTGGCCGGAGTGGAGAATCGAGTCGACCCACCATCCCCGAAGGGAGTCCCCATTGAAGAAGGATGTCAAGAAAGGCTTGCAGCTTCAGCTCAATCGCGAGACCTTGCGCGCCCTCGAAGGCGAGCAGCTCACCGAAGTCGCTGGCGGCTCAGTCACCTCGTGTGTCGGCACTTGCAAACCCTGCACCACCTACACCATATATTGCTGAAGCTCCAGGAAAAGCCGGGACCGATCAGCAGCTCGAGGAGTGGTGTCATGCAGAAGAAAAAGAAGATCCGCAAGCTTCACCTCCCGAAGGAAACGATGCTCATCCTCGACGGGGACGAAGCTGCCAAGGCCGCTGCCGGCCTCTCGGCACTGACCTGTGCCTGCACCAGGTACTACCCGTATCAAACCTGCTGACCCGCTCACCGAGAACCTCAGTCTTTCTTGGACGTGCCTCTTGCTGGGTTCCGTGACCCGGGCATGCCGAGGAGGCGCACCGGAGAAGAATCTTCCGGCCGCCGCTGCCGCGCGATCCGGCGGCCGCGGCGAGCCGGGCCACGGGACGCTCGGCTCTTGGCTCGCGTCTTTCTAGCCGCGCCTGTGCAGCGGCACGAGATTCACAGTCCCGCGGCGCTCGCCAGCGGCCTCTACTCCAGGTGAGCCGGCGGGGGCGCGCGCGCCATTCATCGGCGGCGCCAGCGCCACCCGCCCGCGGCGCCTGCCGCACCGAGGCCGGCGGCTGGAGCGGCGTCCGCTTCGCCGCCAGCCACGGCATCCTCGCCGCGATCTAGAGCTCCGCGGCGAGGGCGGTCTGGACGTCCTCACCAGCTCCTGCCGCCGCACAGACCGCGCCAGGCAGGCGCCGGCAGGGGGGCTGCCCCACCGCCCGGACCCTGGACGATGGAACAGGTTTGTGAGTATTCTCTCTCCAAGCAGCGCTTGCGCTTTCAAAGGAATCAGGAGGTGCCGGTCATGAGAGTCCTCCCACTGGGCTGCGGCGGACCCGCCGGCGGCCTGGTGAGGCGCCGGGACGGCAGGGGCGACGCCCGGCGATGCCACGGTTTCCGCCTGTCGCCTGCGGCGCGCGCTGCCGCTCGGGTCCTGACGGCAGGGGCAGCGGCGACGCTCGCCGCCGCCACCGCGCTCGCCGCCCAGACGGTGACGCTCCAGGCCAGCGCCGACACCACCCTGAAGCAGGACAGCCCCAACCAGAGCTTCGGCCGCCAGCAGACCCTGGTGCTCAGGGAGGGCGGCAGCCGTGTCCTCGTGCAGTTCGACTCCGCCGCCATCGCCGCGGCGGTGGGCGCCGGCCGCCTCGCCTCGGCGCGGCTCCAGGTCTACGTCGCCGGCAACGCCACCAACTGGGGCGCGACCGGGCGGACGGTCGACGTGGTTGAGGTCGCCACCCCGTGGACCGAGACCGGCGCCACCTGGAGCTGCGCCAGCGACCCCAAACCGGGGCACACGGGTGCCGGCTGCGCCGCTCCCTGGAGCGGCGGCACGCCGGCCAATGGCGCCAACGGCCCCGGCGGCGACGCTGAGGCCACGGACACGGTGCTGATCACCGACGCCACCGCCGGCTGGGTGCAGTTCGACGTCACCGCCGATGTTACGGCGTTCCTGGCCGGCGCCGCCAACAACGGCTGGCTGCTGCAGAAGACCGACGAGGGCCAGGCCGGCCGGATCGACCTGGTGTCGCGCGAGGGGACGCCGGGCCTTGGCCCGCGGCTGGTCCTGGTCAGCCAGAGCGCTACCTACGACACGGTGCCGCCCATCCTCACCATCGTCTCGCCCGCCCAGCCGGTGCTGGTCAACGTCCCGTCGCCGCCGATCGGCATCGCCTACCAGGACGCCGGCTCGGGGGTGGACGGCTCGACTCTCCACGTGCTGCTTGACGGCCTCGACCTGACCGGCCTGAACGCGGGCTGCAGCGTCGGGGCGCAGGCAGCTACGTGCACGCCGCCGGCGCTGGCCGCCGGCACCCACACGATCACGGCGAGCCTGGCCGATCACGCCGGCAACGTGGCCACAGCCACGAGCACGTTCCAGCTCTTCCTGGGGCCGAGCGTGGCAACCGTGACCCTGCCGGTGAGCGGTGACACCTACGTCAGCGCGAAAAGCCCCGATCGCGAGCATGGCCGCGCCGCGTACCTGCGGGTCGCCAAGAGCGGCCCGAGCCGCGCCCTGGCCCAGTTCGATTCGACGGCGCTGCTGGCGGCGCTGGCCGGCAATCAGCTGCTGTCGGCGCAGCTGCAGCTGGGCATCGCCGCCAACGCCCACAACTGGAGCGCGGCCGGACGCACCATCGGCGCGTACCGGCTGACCACCGCCTGGTCCGAGGCGGCGGCCACCTGGGACTGCCCGGCTGATGCCAACCTCGACAATGCGGTGCCCGACTGCGCCTTGCAGTGGAACGGCGGCAGCTTCGTCGCCGCGCCGACCGCCACGGCGCTGATCACGCGCCAGCTCAGCGGCTCCGTCACGTTCGACGTCACCGCCGACGTGGCCGCCTTCCTCGGCGGCACCGCCGACGACGGCTGGCTGATCGCGAAGACCAATGAAGCGCTCAGCGGACGGATCGACCTCACCTCGCGCGAGGCCGCGAGCGGCGAGGCGGCGCAGCTCACCGTGGTCTTCCAGGTGCCGGCGCTGCCCACGGTGGCCATCACCTCGCCGGCCGACGGCTCCTACACCAACAACCCCACGACGCTGGTGTCCGGCCAGGCCGGCGGCTCGGCCACCAGCGTCACCGTCAACGCCCAGCCGGCGGCGCTCGGCCCGGGCGGGGCCTTCACCGCGCAGGTGACGCTCAACCCCGGTTTCAACGCCATCGCCGCCACCGCCTCGGATGCCGCCGGCGACCAGGCGACCGCGACGGTCGGCGTGACGCTCGACACCACGCCGCCCACCGTCACGCTGACCTCGCCGCTGCCGGGAGCCATCACCAATCAGCCACGGGTCACCGTCACCGGCACGGCGCTCGACGACTACGGCGTCGCCTCGGTGACCGTCGGCGGTCAGCCGGTGACGCTGACCGGCAGCCAGCTCTCGACTGCCGTGCAGCTGGTGGCGGGGAACAATTCGATCTCCGTCGTCGCAACCGACTTGGCGGGCAACACACAGACCGCGACCGTCTCGGTGACGCAGTTCAGCGTGCCCGTGGTTGCGATCTCGTCGCCCACGGACCTGAGCTACGTCAACGCCACCACGGTGACGGTGAGCGGCACGATCTCCGGCGGCAGCGCCGTCAGCGCGGTCAGCGTCAACGGCGTCGCCGCGACCCTGGCCGGCGGGAGCTTCACCGCCACCGGCGTGCCGCTGGTCGAGGGCGGCAACACGCTGACCGCCACCGCCACCGACGGCCAGGGACACGTCGGCATCGCCAGCATCAACGTGGTGCGCGACCTCACCCCGCCGCACGTCGCGATCTACTCCCCCGCCGCCGGCGCCAGGCTCGGCGGCTCGTCGGTCGCCGTCGCGGGGCTGGTCAATGATATCGTTGCCGGCACTGTCAACGCGGTGAACGCCAGCGTTACCGTCAACGGCATCCCGGCCACGGTGGCCAACCGGTCGTTCTTCGTGCCGAGCGTCCCTCTCCAACCGGGCCAGAACGTCCTCACCGCGGTCGCGGTCGATGCCGCCGGCAACCAGGCGCAGGCCACCGTCACGGTGCAGCAGGTGACCGCCGCCGGTTTGCACCTCGCGGTCGCCGCGGGCTCAGGCCAGAGCGCGCCGATCGGCACGCCGTCGCCGCAGCCCCTGGTGGCCGTGCTTCTCGACGGAACGGGCCAGCCGGTCGCCGGCACGCAGGTGCTGTTCCAGGCGCTGGGCACCGACGGCACCTTCGACAACGGGCGGCGGGCCTACGCGGTGGCGACCGACCTTTCGGGCCAGGCGGCGGTGCACTTCAGCGTCGGCAGCCGCGCCGGCGCCGGCAACCAGGTGGTCCAGGCGTCGGCGCCGGGCGCGGCGGGCCCGGTGCAGCTCATCGCCAGCGCACAGCCGGGCGCCCCGGCGCTTATCGTCGTGGACTCCGGCGACCAGCAGCAGGGAGTCGCCGGCCAGGCCCTGCCGCTCCCCCTGGTCTCCGTCGTCGTCGATGCCGGCGGCAACCGCCTGCCCGGCGTGGCGGCCACGTTCAGGGTGGTCAAGGGCGCCGGAACGTTTGCCAACGGGCAGCAAATCCTTGCCCTGACCTCTGACGCCGACGGACGCCTCATCGCCTCCTTCACCACCGACCCCGCCGAGGGCATCGCCAACAACGTGGTCGAGGCGACGATCGACGCGCTTCCCGGCGGCCCGGTGGTGAGCTTCACCGCCTCCGCCCTGGCCGCCTACGATCCGGTGCAGACGGCGATCAGCGGCGTGGTGCTCGACAACAGCAACCAGCCGGTGCCGGGGGCGACGCTGCGCATCGTCGGCACGGCGCTCACCGCGGTGACCGACGCGCAGGGCCTGTTCCAGCTGACGGCGGTGCCCGCCGGCACGCTGCAGCTGATCGTCGACGGCAGCACGGTGCAGCGTCCGGGCTCCTGGCCGCAGCTGGAATTCAACCTGACGCCGGTGCCGGGACGCAACAACGCGCTGCGCATGCCGGTCTACCTGCTGCCGCTCGACCTCCAAAACGGCATCGCCGTGGACGAGACCCACGGCGGCACGCTGACGCTGCCGCAGCTGCCCGGCTTCTCGCTCAGGATCCTGCCGGGATCGGTCACCTTTCCCGGCGGCGGCAAAAGCGGCACGGTGAGCGTGACCGTGGTGCACAGCGACAAGGTGCCGATGGTGCCCAACTTCGGCCAGCAGCCGCGGCTCATCGTCAC
>JASLEW010000387.1 GCA_030150965.1 Thermoanaerobaculia bacterium
GCACGCCGGGGGCCCCACGCGGCGCGCCGCGGTGGCGGAGCGGAATGGGCGCCCGGCCACGGCGGTTGTAACCTGCCAGCGGCTGCCGCGGTCCCCGCCCGCCCGTCGCCGCCTCCGGCCGCCTTGGCGTGCAGGCCCCGCTGCTATACTGCCCGATGCCCGCGATCGCGCGGCGGCAGGCGCCACCGCCTCACGACCCACCGATCAGGAGAACCGTTCCTGCATGCCGACTGAGGAGCATCACAGCTCGTATCACCAGGTCGTCATCCTCGGCTCCGGACCCGCCGGCCTGACCGCGGCCCTCTACACCGCCCGGGCGGACCTGGCGCCGCTGGTGCTGGAGGGCAACCAGCCCGGGGGCCAGCTGACCATCACCACCGACGTCGAGAACTTCCCCGGCTTCCCCGAGGGCATCCTGGGGCCGGAGCTGGTCGATCGCATGCGCGAGCAGGCGCGCCGCTTCGGCGCCACGGTCAAGTTCGAGGCCGCCACCGAGATCGACCTGGCCAAGCGCCCGTTCACCATCCGCACCGACGACGCCGCCTACCGCACCGACGCGCTGATCATCGCCACCGGCGCCAGCGCCAAGCTGGCCGGCCTGCCGGCCGAGCGCGAGCTGATGGGCTACGGCATCTCCGCCTGCGCCACCTGCGACGGGTTCTTCTTCCGTGATAAAGAGGTGGTGGTGATCGGCGGCGGCGATTCGGCCATGGAGGAGGCGATCTACCTCACCAAGTTCGCCTCCAAGGTGACGGTCGTCCACCGCCGCCACGAGCTGCGGGCCTCGCGCATCATGCAGGACCGCGCCTTCGCCAACCCGAAGATCGCCTGGATCTGGAACACCGTGGTGACCGACATCCTGGGCTCGCGCGACGGCGGCGTCACCGGCGTGGCGCTGCACAACAAGAAGACCGGCCTGGACAGCGAGTACGCCGCCCAGGGCGTGTTCTATGCCATTGGCCACCAGCCCAACACGGCGCTGTTCGCCGGCCAGGTCGAGATGAACGACGTCGGCTACATCCAGGTGCGCGAGCCCACCAGCAGGACCAACGTCGCCGGCGTGTTTGCCTCCGGCGATGCCATGGACCCCATCTACCGCCAGGCGATCACCGCCGCCGGGACCGGCTGCCGGGCGGCGCTGGACGCCGAGCGCTGGCTCGAGGAGCTGCACGACTGATGCCGAATGTGAGATCCGCGAACAGCACCAAGATCAAGACCCTGGGCGCGCTCAAGGCGAGCGGCTACCGGCCGCGGCCGGTCAAGCAGGAGCTGCGCGACAACCTCCGCGAGCGCCTGGCGGGCGGCGGCCCGCTCTTCCCCGGCATCCTGGGCTACGACCGCACCGTCATCCCGGCGGTGATCAACGCGCTGCTCGCCGGCCACGACTTCATCCTGCTCGGCCTGCGCGGCCAGGCCAAGACCCGCATCCTGCGGTCGCTGGTGACCCTGCTCGACCCGGAGGTGCCGGTGCTCGCCGGCTCGGAGCTCAACGACGACCCGCTCTCGCCGGTCTCGGTCCCCGGCCAGCGGCTGGTGGCGACGGCCGGCGACGACGCGCCGGTCGCCTGGCTGACGCGCGAGGAGCGCTACAACGAGAAGCTCGCCACCCCCGACGTGTCGATCGCCGACCTGCTCGGCGACATCGACCCGATCAAGGCGGCCACCCGCAAGCTCACCTTCGCCGATCCCGAGGTCATCCACTTCGGCATCGTGCCGCGCACCAACCGCGGCATCTTCGCCATCAACGAGCTGCCCGACCTGTCGCCGCGCATCCAGGTGGGGCTGTTCAACATCCTGGAGGAGCGCGACCTCCAGATCCGCGGCTTCCCGGTGCGCATCCCGCTCGACCTGCTGATGGTGTTCTCCGCCAACCCGGAGGACTACACCAACCGCGGCAGCATCATCACCCCGCTCAAGGACCGGATCTCGTCGCAGATCCTCACCCACTACCCGCCCGACGCGGCGGTGGCGGCCGACATCACCCGCCAGGAGGCGTGGACCGAGCGCGACATCCCGAACGTGGTGATCCCCGACGACTTCCGCCTGCTGGTCGAGGAGATCAGCTTCGCGGCGCGCGAGAGCGACCTGGTGGACCAGTCCTCCGGCGTCAGCGCCCGCGTCGCCATCTCGGCGCTGGAGCTGCTGACCTCGAACCTCGAGCGGCGGGCGCTGGCGAGCGGCGACGCCCGGGTCTATCCGCGCCTGTGCGACCTCCAGATGCTGCTGCCCGCCATCACCGGCAAGGTGGAGATGGTCTACGAGGGCGAGCAGCAGGGGGCCGAGGTGGTGGCGCGCCGGCTCATCGGCCAGGCGGTCAAGAAGGCCTTCGACCGCCGCTTCCCGGAGGTCGGCAAGGAGCTGGGCAGCGGCGGCGAGGACGACAAGGGGCCCTACACCCCGATCGTGCGCTGGTTCGCCGAGGGCAACGCGGTGACGCTCTCCGACGAGCAGCCGTTCGCCGACTACGAGGCCGAGATCGGGCGGGTGCCGGGGCTCGCCGAGCTGACGGCGCGCGCCGGCCGCAGCCGCGAGGAGCGGGCGCTGGCCGCCGAGATGGTGCTCGAAGGGCTGCACCAGCACCTGAAGCTGGCGCGCAACGACCTCGACAGCCAGATCAGCTACAAGGAGATGGTCAAGTTCCAGCTGCTCAAGCCGCGCGGCGGCAGCGGCAGCCGGCGGGGCGGGAGCCGCGGCGACGTGAACTGAGGCCGAGCCATGCGTCACCAGTACCTCTACCTGGACCCCGAGCTGATCCGGCAGATCCTTGCCGGCCTCGACCTGCTGCGCCTGTTCAACCAGCTGGTGCTGGCCTCGGGGGGCGACGTCGAGGAGGCGATGGACTGGATGCGCTACCTGCAGCGCCAGGGGTACCTGCCGGAGGAGCTGGACCTCGACCGGTTCTTCGCCTCGCTCGAGGAGCAGAACCTGGTGGGGCGCGACTCCGAGGGCGGGCTGCAGCTGACCAGCGGCGGCGAGCGCCACATCCGCCGCAGCGCCTTCGAGGACATCTTCGCCGGCCTCGACCGCGCCGGACCGGGCTATCACCCGGTGCACCAGGCCGGCGAGGGGGTCGAGCGCCTGCCCGAGACCCGTCCCTACGCCTTCGGCGACGACCTCAACCTGATCGATTCGCCGCGCTCGCTGGAGAACGCCCTGCGCCGCACCAAGGGCGACCTGACGCTGGCCGAGGAGGACATCGAGATCTTCGAGACCGAGCACCTGACGTCGTGCGCCACGGTGGTGGCGATCGACATCAGCCACTCGATGATCCTCTACGGCGAGGATCGCATCACGCCGGCCAAGACGGTGGCCCTGGCGCTGACCGAGCTGATCACCACCAAGTATCCGAAGGACCACCTGTCGGTGATCCTGTTCGGCGACCGCGCCCAGGAGGTGCCGCTCGGCGAGATCCCCTACATCGCCGCCGGCCCCTACCACACCAACACCCGCGAGGCGCTGCAGCTGGCGCGCAGCCTGCTCGCCCGCCGCAAGCAGCCCAACAAGCAGATCTTCCTGGTGACCGACGGCAAGCCCTCGGCGATCACCGAGAACGGCCGCATCTACAAGAACCCGTTCGGGCTCGACATGCGGATCGTCAACCTGACGCTGGAGGAGGCCGACCTCTGCCGGCGGCAGAAGGTGGTGGTCACCACCTTCATGCTGGCCACCGATCCGATGCTCACCCAGTTCGTCGAGAAGCTCACCCAGATCAACCGCGGCCGGGCCTACTTCGCCTCCCCCTACAACCTCGGCGAGTTCATCCTGGCGGACTACATCCGCAACCGGCGGAGGCGCATCCGCTAGTGGCCCAGGCGC
>JASLEW010000743.1 GCA_030150965.1 Thermoanaerobaculia bacterium
GCACCTGGCCGCGCAGCCAGTCGGCGTCGGCGCTGCACAGGAAGGCGACGACCCCGGCCAGGTCCTCGGGGCGGCCCAGGCGCGCCGCGGGCGTGCGCGCCGCCACCTGCCGCGCCAGCTCGGCGAACTGCGGATGCGCGCGCACGCTGGGGGTGTCGATCAACCCGCCGCAGACCACGTTGACGGCGATGCCGCGCGGCGCCAGCTCGACCGCCAGGTAGCGCGCCAGCGCCTCCAGCGCCGCCTTGGCGGCCCCCAGCGCGGCATAGCCGGGAGCGCAGGCGTGCGATCCCAGGCTGCTCACCCCGACGATGCGGCCGCCGCGCTCGCCCATGAGCCGCGCCGCCCGCTGGCTGCCGAGGAGGAACGCCTGGGCGTTGATGTCCAGGGTGCGGCTGAAGGAGCGGGCGGACAGCTCGGCGACCGGGCGGAAGGCGGCGCGCGCCGCGTTGCTGACGAAGACGTCGAGACGGCCGCAGCGCTCGCCGACGCGGGCGAAGAGCTCGTCGACCTGCTCGGCATGGCCGAGGTCGGCGGCGACCGCCGACGCGTCGACGCCCAGCGCGGCGAGATCGGCGACGGTGCGGCGCGCCGCGTCGTGGTCCAGGCAGTAGCCGATCGCGAGGTGCGCCGGGCGCTCGCGCGCCAGGCGCAGGGCGATCGCCCGGCCGATGCCGCGCGAGCCGCCGGTGACCAGCACCATGCTGCCGGCGAGGCCCGGCGGCGCCGGCGCGGTCATGGCGCGGCGCTCAGGTGGCTGCGGCCCACGCGGCGGACGCGGCGCCACAGCTCGCGGGGGCGGTGCGCGGCGGCGAGGAGCTCCTCGGCCAGGTCGGCGACGCGGGCGGCGCCGTGGCGCTCCGCCTCGAGGCGGGCGGCGAGGTCGGCCGGGAACGCCTCGGCGGCCAGCCATCCGGCGAGGCGCCGGCATTGCGTCGCGAACGGCTCGTCGATCGAGACGTAGGGCTTGTAGCGGTCCTCGACGGTCCAGCCCTCGAGGCCGATGCCGCGCATCACGCAGAGGGCGGGCCGCGCCAGCGCCAGCGCCTCCATGATCTGCATGTAGCCGTTGGCCAGGACGACGGCGCGGGCGGCGGCGATGAAGCCGAACAGCTGCGCATCGCCGGCCAGGCCGCGGGCGGCGACGTGCGCCGGATCGAGGCCGTGCCCGGCCGCCAAGCGCAGCGCCGCCGCGGGGTCGTGGCTCAGCGTCACCAGCACCGGCCGCGGCGGCGGCAGCGCCGCCACCAGCTCGACGGCGCGCTGCAGCACCAGCGGCTCGAAGCCCAGCACGGTCACCCAGGGGAGCGGCAGCAGCGCCGCCGGCACCGGCAGCGCCGCGCGGGGCGTCACCTCGCCGATGAACGGCGGCACCAGCCGGTAACGGTCGTCGAAGGCGAACTCGCCCGGCCGCAGGAAGGAGGCCAGCCCGTACAGCAGGATGCGGTCGAGGTCGCGGCGGGCGGTGACCAGCCAATCCTGGTAGTACTGGTCGAGCAGGATGAAGGGCGCCCACAGGCCGCGCCCGGCGCGAAAGGCCCCCTCCATGGTGTCGAAGGGACCCTCACCGAAGATCACCAGGTCGGGGCGGAACGCCGCCATGCGGGCGCGCGCCTGCGCCGGCCCGAAGCCGTCGCCCATCCACGGCAGCTGCGCCAGCTCGAGACGGCCGCGGGCCGCCTCGACCTTGGGATCGGCAGGCAGCGGCCCGCTGTTGAGCACCACCACCCGGTGGCCGCGCCCCTCCAGCTCGAAGCCCAGGCGCAGGGCGCGGAAGAACACCCCGACCGCCGCCGGGTCGGCCATGGTGTAGGTGACGATCAGCACCGTGCGGCGGCGGGACCGGGCGCGTTCCCGGCTCCGGCTCGGGAACTGGTCCCGGGCCTGGACCTCGCCCTGGCTCTGGACCTGCTCCTGGCTCTGAACCCGCTCCTGGCTCTGGACCCGCTCCTGGCTCTGGACCCGCTCCTGGCTCTGGGCCTGGACCTGGCTCTGGACCCAGCCATGGCTTTGGGCCTGGCCTCGGCTTAGTCCTTGGACTTGGCTCTGGGCCTGGTCTTGGCTGGTCATCCCGGGCCTCCCGCGGCGAGCGCCGCCAGGGCACCCGAGCCCGGCTGGCCGGCGGCGCGGCCCCAGGCGGCAGCGGAGCAACCCGAGACCTCGGTGGCACCGCTCGTGGCGCAGCGCCCACCGGTGGCGTCCCGAAAGCCGGCGGCGCGCTCCGAAGCGGTCCAGGGGACGCCAGGAGCGTTCTCGACACCGCTCGCGGCACAGCGCGAACCGGCGGCATCCGGGGGACCGGCAGCTCGGCCCGAGTCAGTCCAGGAGGCACCCGCGGCGTTCTCGGCACCGCTCGCGGCGAGAGAACCGGTGGCGCGTTCCGAGGCAGCCGCGGGATGGCCGGAGAGGTTGCCGGCACCGCCCGCGGCGCCCTGCGCACCGGCGGCGCCCGCGGCCGAGCCGCCGTAGACCTCGGCCAGCAGCAGCCTCGCCACCGCGGCAAGCCGCTTCCCGGCC
>JASLEW010000772.1 GCA_030150965.1 Thermoanaerobaculia bacterium
GGCTGGGCCGGCTGCCTGGCGCTCATCGCCTACCAGCACTGGGTGGTGCGGCCGGGCGACCTGTCGCGGCTCAACGCCGCCTTCTTCCAGGCGAACGGCGCCCTGTCCGTCTGGCTCTTCGCCGCGACCGCTGTTGCTATACTCTGGCCGTGAGCCCTGTCACCGCCCCCACCCCTGCCGCCGCCGCCCCTGCCGCCGCCGCCGCGCCTTCCGCGGCCGCCGCCACCACCCACCCCCCCTCTCCGCCCTCCGCGCCACCGCGATCGACCCCGCCGCCTTCCCCGAGGAGCTGCGCGGCGTCGCCGCCAGGGTGCGCGACGGGGTCCGGCTGGACGCGGCCGACGCCCTGACCTGCTTCACCACGCCGCACCTCCTGCACCTCGGGCGGCTGGCCGACTCGGTGCGCCGGCGGCTCAACGGCAACGTCACCTATTTCAACGTCAACCGGCACATCAACCCGACCAACGTCTGCATCTACACCTATAACTGCAAGTTCTGCAGCTTCGCGGCGCTCAAGGGCGAGGCCCACGCCTGGGAGATGAGCCACGAGGAGGTGTACGCCCACGCCCGCGAGCAGGGGGGCAACGACGTCACCGAGTTCCACATCGTCGGCGGCCTCCACCCCGACCTGTCGCTCGACTGGTACCTGGAGATGCTGCGCGGCCTGCGTGAGCGCTTCCCCCGCGCCCACCTCAAGGCGTTCACCGCCATCGAGGTCGGCTGGTTCGCCAAGCGCGAGAAGCTGTCGATCGAGGAGGTGCTGCGCCGCCTGCGCGCGGCCGGGCTCGGCTCGCTCCCCGGCGGCGGCGCCGAGATCTTCCACCCCGAGGTGCGCGAGATCATCTGCGACGGCAAGCTCGACGCCGACGAGTGGATCGAGGTCCACCGCACCGCCCACCGCATGGGCATCAAGAGCAACTGCACCATGCTCTACGGCCACGTCGAGAAGCCCGAGCACAAGGTGGATCATCTGCTGCGGCTGCGCGCCCTGCAGGACGAGACCGGCGGCTTCAACGCCTTCATCCCGCTCGCCTACCACCCCGAGAACAACTACATGGGGCTGCGCTACCACACCACCGGCCAGGACGACCTGCGCCACATCGCCACCTCCCGGCTGGTGCTCGACAACATTCCGCACATCAAGGCCTACTGGGTGATGGTCACCCCGAAGCTGGCCCAGGTGGCGCTGCGCTTCGGCGCCGACGACATGGACGGCACCATCGTCGAGGAGAAGATCTACCACATGGCCGGCGCCGGCACGGCCCAGCAGCTCAGCCGCCCCGAGCTGGAGCGGATCGTGCGCGAGGCGGGCTTCGTGCCGGTCGAGCGCGACACGCTCTACAACCCGGTCTCCCCGGCGGCCGCCACGGTTTGAGCCCCTCCGCCCAGGGCGGCACCGAAGCGCTTCGATTCCACTACCTGGCGGTCGATGGACCCATCGGGGTCGGCAAGACCACGCTGGTCGAGATGCTGACCCGCCACTTCGAGGGGGTGAAGATCCTCGAAGACGGCGACAATCCCTTCCTGGGCGACTTCTACCGCGACCGGCCCGGCGCGGCTTTCCAGACCGAGCTCTTCTTCCTGCTGTCGCGCTACAAGCAGCAGCGCGACATCGCCCAGCGCGAGCTGTTCGACCGCCTCCTGGTCGGCGACTACACCTTCCAGAAGAGCCGCATCTTCGCCTACCTCAACCTCTCCGACGACGAGCTGATGCTGTTCGACAAGCTCTACACGCTGCTCGAGCCGCAGGTGCCGGTGCCCGACCTGGTGCTCTACCTGGTGGCCGACGCCGGCACCTGCCTGGAGCGCATCCGCAAGCGTGCGCGCAACGTCGAGAAGGCGATCTCGCACGAATACCTGGCGGAGTTGATCGACGCCTACAATCACTACTATCATTACTACGTCCGGTCCCCGCTGCTGGTGGTCGATACGCGGCACCTGAACTTTCCCCAGCGGCCCGAGGACTTCGAGGAGCTGCTGCACCGGCTCGCGAAGCCCATCAAGGGGACCGAGTACTTTCAACCGCTTGGATCCCACCAGCTGTAACGGGACCGAGACGGAGACCTCCAGCACCGGCCGTCCGCAGGCGCCAGCGAGCGCCCGGGCGGCGCGGGCGCCGGCCGGACCGAGGGCCTGATCCGCGTCGGGGTGGGGAGCAAGACGCCGCCTCCGGGCGTCCCACCCCTGGACAGTCACCTCACCGAGCCCGCGGGCGCCCGCGATCGGTCCTGGTGCATCCGCGCGCGTGCGCCGGCCGCGCCCCGGGCAGCAAGCAGGGGTGCGGCGCCTGCAGACCGCGCCCGCAGCCCGGATGCCGCCAGGCCGGCCGGCCGCCGCCGAGCCCTTCCGTCTCCCAGGCGGAAGGGCTTTTTGGTTTTCAGGCCGGCGAAAGGAGGCCCGGATGAGCCAGCAGCCGGAGGTCAAGAGCATCACCGTCCCCTGGGTGGCGGCGGCGCACGAGCGCGCCGAGCCGCTGGTCATGGTCACCGCCTACGACTTCCCGCAGGGGCGGACGGCGGACGCGGCGGGAGCCGACATCGTGCTGGTCGGCGACTCGCTCGCCATGGTCGTCCTGGGCCACCCCGACACCCTCTCGGTCACCATGGACGAGATGCTGCACCACGTGCGCGCGGTGCGCCGCGGCGTGCGGCGGGCGCTCCTGGTGGCCGACATGCCCTACGGCTCCTTCCACCTGGGCGCCGAGCAGGCGATCGGCAACGCCCTGCGCTTCATCAAGGAGGGCGGGGCGCAGGCGGTCAAGATCGAGGGCGCGCGCGCGGAGCTGGTGGCGGCGATGAGCGCCGCCGAGGTGCCGGTGATGGCGCACCTGGGCCTCACCCCGCAGTCGGTGCACCGCCTGGGCGGCTTCAAGGTGCAGGGGCGCGAGCAGGCGGCCCGCCAGGCCATGCTCGACGCGGCGCTGGCGGTCGAGGAGGCGGGCGCCTTCTCCCTGGTGCTCGAATGCGTGCCGGCCGACCTGGCGGCGGCGATCAGCGAACGGCTCGCCATCCCCACCATCGGCATCGGCGCCGGCCCGCACTGCGGCGGCCAGGTGCTGGTCTACCACGACCTGCTGGGCCTCGAGGAGCGCATCGCGCCGCGCTTCGTGCGGCGCTACGCCGAGCTCGGCCGCCTGTCGCGCGAGGGCATCGAGCGCTTCGCCGCCGACGTGCGCGGCGGGCGCTTCCCGGCGCCGGAGGAGAGCTACGGCGTCGCCTCGCGGCCGGCCAGCGACTCGGTGGCGAAGCTCTACGGCTAGCGGACGGGACCGGCGTGCTGCGAACCGAGGATGCCGCGGGCCTGCGGCGCGAGCTGGGAGCCTGGCGCCGCGAGGGCGCGGCCATCGGCCTGGTGCCGACCATGGGCGCCCTGCACGCCGGGCACCTGTCGCTGCTGCGCCTGGCCCGCCAGCGGGCGGCGCGGGTGGTGGCCTCGGTCTTCGTCAACCCGGCGCAGTTCGGCCCCGGCGAGGACTTCAGCCGCTACCCGCGGCAGCTGGACGCCGACGCCCGGATGCTGGCGGAGGCCGGCTGCGACCTGCTCTTCGCGCCCGCCGCCGAGACGGTCTACCCGCCCGGCCACGCCACCTTCGTGGAGCCGGGCGGCCCGGCCCTGGGCCTCGAAGGCGAGCGGCGGCCGGGCCACTTCCGCGGCGTGGCGACGGTGGTGTGCGGGCTGTTCAACCTGGTGCAGCCCGACCTCGCGGTCTTCGGCGAGAAGGACGCCCAGCAGCTGGCGGTGGTGCGCCGGATCGCGCGCGACCTGCATTTCGCCATCGAGATCGTCGCCGGGCCGACGGTGCGCGAGGCGGACGGCCTGGCGCTGTCGTCGCGCAACGTCTTCCTGGGCGCCGAGGAGCGGCGGGCGGCGCCGGTGCTGCGCCGGGCGCTCCTGGCGGCGGCGGCGGCCATCGAGGGCGGCGAGCGCCGGGCCGGCAAGGTGCGCGCCCTGCTGCGCCGCCTCGTGGCGGAGGAGCCGCTGGCGAGCCTCGACTACGCCGAGGTGGTGGACGCCGACACCTTCCAGCCGGTCGAGGCCATCGCCGGCCGCGTGGTGCTGCCGGTCGCCGCCCGCTTCGGCGCCACCCGCCTGATCGACAACCTCCAACTGACCGCCGGCGGCGCGGAGCCGGCCGGCGGCGACCAACCCTGAAGCCCGTACCTTGAGCGAGCGAACCAGACCATGCAACGGACCCTGCTGAAGTCCAAGATCCACCGCGCCACGGTCACCGAGGCGAACCTCGATTACCAGGGCTCGGTCACCATCGACCCGCTGCTGATGGAGGCCGCGGACCTGCTGCATTTCGAGCGCGTGGAGATCTACAACGTCACCAACGGCGAGCGCTTCGCCACCTACGCCATCCCCGGCCGGCGCGGCGCGGGCGAGATCTGCCTCAACGGCGCCGCGGCGCACAAGGTCCGCATCGGCGACCTGGTCATCATCGCCAGCTACGCCGGCTACGAGGCCGAGGAGGTGCGCGGCCACCAGCCGGCGCTGGTCTTCGTGGATGAGCGCAACCGCATCCGCCCCGCCCACGGCGCGGCGGGGACGGCGGGGGTGGGGGAGGCGGGGGGCGAGCCTGAGAAGGCCGTGGCGTGAAGGGTGTGAACTAGAATCGGCGCAGGAGGCAGGAATGAACAGCTCGCTCGTCACCGCCGAAACCACCGCCATGGAGCCCCTGGTCATCGCCGGGCGCACCTTCCACTCGCGCCTCTTCCTGGGCACCGGCAAGTACCCCGACTTCCCGACCATGGCGGCGGCCCTGGAGGCCTCCGGCACCGAGGTGGTGACGGTCGCCCTGCGCCGCGTCAACCTCGACGAGCGGGGGCACGGCTCGCTGCTCGACCACGTGGATCCCAAGAGGTACCTCCTGCTGCCCAACACCGCCGGCTGCTACAAGGCCGACGAGGCCATCCGCACCGCCCGCCTCGCCCGCGAGCTGGGGGGCTGGGACTGGGTGAAGCTGGAGGTGATCGGCGACCCCCGCACCCTCTTCCCCGACAACGTGGAGCTCCTCCGGGCGACGGAGACCCTGGTGGCCGAGGGCTTCACCGTCCTCCCCTACACCAACGACGACCCGGTGATCTGCAAGCGGCTGGAGGATCTGGGCGCCGCCGCCGTGATGCCCCTGGGGGCCCCCATCGGCTCCGGCATGGGCATCCGCAACCCCGCGAACCTGCGCATCATCCTGGAGCAGGCCAAGGTCCCGATCATCGTGGACGCCGGGGTGGGCACCGCGAGCGACGCGACGATCGCCATGGAGCTGGGCGCCCACGGCGTCCTGATGAACACCGCCATCGCCGGAGCCGCCGACCCGGTGCGCATGGCCCGGGCGATGAGGCTGGCCGTGGAGGCCGGGCACCTGGCGGCCTCGGCGGGCCGGATCCCGCGGAAGCTCTACGCCTCGGCGTCGTCGCCGCTCGGGGGGTTGATCGAGTAGGGGTGCCGGACGCCGGGCCGGAGGCTGGCCCCGGGGGCCCTCGGGGAGATGCCGGCAGCAGTCCCCCGGTAGCCAGGGGCCAAGGACCCCTCAAGTCCTTCTCCCATCAGCCCTTTGCAGCCCCTTGCGTCGGCCGAGGGCGATCCTCTAGAATCCCTCTTCCGCACGAAGCTGTTCTCGTGCACCCATAGCTCAACTGGATAGAGCGACAGACTACGGATCTGTAGGTTGGGGGTTCAAATCCTCCTGGGTGCACCAATAAAATCAACAACTTAGCGCAGGCGGCCTGTTGCGAGGCGTGGTTTTTGGACGATAGATGGACGTATTGTCCTCGGCATAGCCTTGCGCCGGGAGCGACGGCAGCCGCGGCCGGTCCGGCGCGCCGGGTGGCACGATTGGGTTGGCCGGCAGGTTCCGCTGCACGCTCTCGTCGATCGCTGCGCATCTGGCGCTGCGGCCAGGGGCCGAGGCCCCACGCTCCCACCAGCACGGCGACCCACCCGCGCGCGCGCGAGCGCCCGCTCGCCGTGGGCGTCAGGGTGTGGCGAGCCGCCACAGCGCTTGGCGCAGGGCCTCGAAGTGGGTGCCGTAGAGCCTGGCGAGGTCGCGCGGCACGTGGATGTCCTGGACGAACGCAAGGATGTCGCTCAGGTGCGCGGCGAAGTCGCGCGCCAGCAGCAGCTCCTCGAAGTCGGCTCGCCCGGGCTTGAGCTCCGGGTCGCGGAACAGCGCTTCGAGCTCGGCAACCCGGCGCGACCAGAAGCGCTGATAGGGCGCGCGCTCGGCGAAGCCGCCGAGCTTGACGTCGGGCAGCACAAGGGGCACCAGGCGCCCGGTCAGGTCGTCGGGCTCTTCCTGGCAGCGCTGCCAGATGCGGTAGATCTCGTACATGCAGAAGGTGGAGCGCAGGTAGCGGTCGCTGATCACCGCCACCACCAGGTCGGCGCGGGTGAGGCGGCGGATGAAGGCGGAGATGCGCTCGCCCGAGCGGATCTGGTCGCGGTCGCGCACCGGGGCAAAGCCGTCGGCGGCAAGGGCGGCCTGGAGCCGGTCCACCGCCTGCGCGCGGAGCTTGCCCGCGGGGCTGGCGTCGCCCCAGGCGTAGGAGAGGAACACCTCGGGCGGCTTCTCGGCGGCGGTGAGGCGCTGGGGCTCCAGATTGGGCATGAGGGCTGCTCCCCTGGGGGCGGGCTCGGTCGGCTCCCCAGTGTGGCCGTGGCCGAAGGCTTCGCGGGCGTCCTCAGCGAAGAAGGCGGCGAAGGGGGCGGCGGCGACCATCCTACCGTCGGCCGCGGCCACGCGCCCCTCGACCGCGCTAACGAGCGCGCCGCGCGACACGGTGACGCCTTCGAGGGAAAGCAGCTCCTCCTTGGGCCGCTCGCCGATCCGCTGCCGCAGAGCCACCTCGCGCATGCTGCGCAGGAGGCGCAGGGGATCGCGGCCCTGCGCCTGGAGCACCAGGGCGCCGGCGCCCGGCGCGTCATCGGTCGCCGTATCCTCGAACTCCACCAAGAGCTGGCTGGCCGTCCGCGCATCCTTGAGCCACAGACCGTATCTCCAGTACTCGGCCAGATCGCCGGCCTCGCGGCCGACGTGCTGCATCAGCCCCCGGATGACCGCCGGGTGGAAGAAGCCGTATTCCATCCGCAGTGTCGGCGAGCCGGGACCCTCCTGCCAGCCATGCAGCCGTCCGCTCACCACCTCGAAGCCGGGCAGCAGGTCGGGCGCCACGTAGCGTGGCTCGCCGCGCGCGGTCTTGCCGCAGCGGAAGCAGACACCGCAGCTCTCCATCAGGCCGAGGAAAAGCCGCTGCTCCTCAGCTGAGTGGTGGGGCCAGGCGATAGGAGCCAGGTCTTCGCGGGTGAAGCGCCCTGAGTCCCTGAGGAAGGGGACCACGCTGCCGCGGTGGAACACGGTGTAGATGGCATCGAGCGCCCAGTCCTGGTCGAGCACGATGCGGTTCTCGAAAAGGTCGGGGTCGTAGAAGACGACGCCGGTCTGGTGGAGATAGTCGAGGGCGTGCCCCCACGAGACGATGCCGCCCGCATCCTCGCAGAGGGCGCGGAGCTCGTCGATCGTCAGCGTGCGGTGGCGGCGCTCGCCTGGTAGGCGCTTCTGGTCCGCCGTCCGCCACTCGTAGAGCCGGCGGCGCACCGCGGCCCGCCCGCGGCCGACTGAAAGCGGCCCGCTCTGTTCGAGCAGGCAGCGCAGGGCGTCGTGCAGGTGCCCCTCGAGAGCTTCGCGGCCGCGGCCAGTCTTGGCGCTGTAGGCGCAGCACTCGAAAAAGCCCATGCCCGCGGGGCGCGGCGGGTCGGAGCGGCGGTCGGCGAAAGCGTCGCACTGGCTCTGGACGATGATGACCGGGCTCTCCTTGCCGGCGAGAGAGCGCACGTAGTCGAGCCAGTAGGCGAGCGGCTGATTGCGCCAGGGGGTCCCGTCTTCCTCCTTCGCCTCGTGGTTTTCGAGGTGCGGAGCCCACAGCACCAGGAAGACCGCGCGGCTGCGCAAGAAGAGGGAGTGGGTGCCGTGATAGATGTCCTGGCCGCCGAAGTCCCACCAGTTGACCTGCACCTCCTGCTCCCCGTCGGCGGTAGGGATGCGCTGGCGTTGCCGCCAGATCTGCACGCCGTGGGTGGAGGCGACGCTCTCGTCGTAGCCTTCGCCGCGCAAGCGCCGGCAGAGTTGGGTCTTCCCAGCCCGGCCGTTACCCAGGAGGACGACCTTCATCTCGTTCTCGGCCTCGGCGCCGAGGTCCAGCTCACGGAAGTAGGCGCGCAGGCGCGGCAGGCAGTTGTCGAAACCGTGGCTCGAGAGGACCTCCCGCGGCACTCCCATGGCGAAGTTGGCCACGAGGTTTTCCATGCCCGCCAGATCCACGACGATCCTCAGCATCGCGGTCGGGAGTGGGGCATGGTTGTCGAGGAGGCGCAGATCCCTGAGGGTACGGAGGCCGAAGAGCGGCGAGAGGTCTTTCACGCCGGTGTTGCTGAAAACGAGGCTCTGGAGACCCGCCAGGCCGGACAGCGGCGAGAGATCCGTCACGCCGGTACTGCTGAAGACGAGGCTCTGGAGACCCGCCAGGCCGGACAGCGGCGAGAGATCCGTCACGCCGGTACTGCTGAAAACGAGGCGCTGGAGACCCGCCAGGCCGGACAGCGGCGAGAGGTCGGTCACGCTGGTGCTGTTGAGGTCGAGACTCTGGAGAGTGGGCAGGCCGGACAGCGGCCAGAGGTCGGTCACGCCGGTGCCCTCGAGGCTGAGGGTCTGGAGAGCGGGCAGGCCGGCGAGCGGCGAGAGGTCGGTCACGCTGGCGCTGTCGAGGTTGAGCGTCTGGAGAGCGGGCAGGCCGGCGAGCGGCGAGAGGTCGGTCACGCCGCCGGTCTGCCAGAGGTAGAGGCTCTGGAGGCCCGCCAGGCGGGCCAGCGGCGAGAGGTCGGCCACGCCGGTGCTGCTGAGGTCGAGGCTCTGGAGGCCCGCCAGGCCGGCCAGCGGCGAGAGGTCGGCCACGCCGGTACTGGCTAGGTGGAGGCTCTGGAGGCCGCGCAGGCCGGCGAGCGGCGAGAGGTCGGCCACGCCGGTGCTGCTGAGGTCGAGACCCTGGAGGCCCGCCAGGCCGGCCAGCGGCGAGAGGTCGGCCACGCCGGTGCAGCTGAGGTCGAGACACTGGAGGCCCGCCAGCCCGGCCAGCGGCGAGAGGTCGGCCACGTCGGTGCCGTCGAAGTAGAGGCTCTGGAGGCCCGCCAGGCGGGCCAGCGGCGAGAGGTCGGTCACGCCGGTGCCGCCGAAGTCGAGGCTCTGGAGGCCGCCCAGGCCGGCCAGCTGCGAGAGGTCGGCCACGCCGGTGTCCCGCAGGTCGAGGCTCCGGAGGCCGGGCAGGCCGGCCAGCGGCGAGAGGTCGGTCACGCCGGTGCCCCGGAGGTCGAGGCTCTGCAGGCTCGCCAGGCCGGCCAGCGGCGTCAAATCCGTGAAGGGAGCTAGTTCCCGGCCGAAGTCAAACGTATCGGCACCCTCGCTGCTGGGCTTGACACGGCCCAGGTAAAGCCTGCGCAGGTGCGTGAGATCCCTCAGCTCTGCCGGGAGCTCGGCCAGCGCCAGGTCCCCAAGGTCCAGGGTATCGGCCTGCGTCCGCCGGGCTTCCTCGATCCGCCGCAATGCCTCGGCCGGGTCCTTGCGCATGATGCGCGCATCTTAGCAACGCGCAAGCCGAGTGCCCTCGGGCGCCCCGCTACACCACGGCGCCTCCCGGTGCCACCATCCCTCTCGGCACGCTCGCCCAGGAGCGGAACCACCGTCCCTCACCCCCGCACCCGCCGACCGAGGACTCCGCGGACCAGGCCCCGCCATCTGCAGAGGCGATGACGACGGTCAGAGGGCCATCCTCTTGCAAGGCACCCTTCGCGCACCCCTCGCCCCGGCGGCCTTCCGGCCGGGCTATCCCATGGCGCCTTCCACCTTCCAGGCGCCGGTGCGCCTCCCACTTCCGGGCGCGGCGCCTCGTCAAGCCCCGCATGGGCGATGACCAGCACCAGCACCGCCCGCCTCCACCGCCTGAGCCACTCCAGCACCTCCAGCCGCGCCTCCGCCTCGAGCGCCGCCAGGCTCTCGTCGAGGATCAGCAGCTCCGGCTCCTGGAGCAGACCGCGCGCCACACAAACCCGGCTCGACTCGCCGTCCGAGAGGCGCTACCCCGCCTCGCCGACTCCGTTCGCCGAGGCCGGCCGGCAGCCGGTCAAGGAGCGGCTCAAGCCCGATCCCGCGGCACAGGCCCTCCGCCGCGGCGAGGTCATCCGCCGCCGGCGGCCAGCCGCGGCCGAGCAGGAGATTGAAGGCCAGCGCTGAGGATGTGGTTGGCGTGGAGCTGGGGCACGGCCACCACCCGCCGCCGCCACCCCGCGGTACCCCAGGTCGGGGCGCTCGGCAACCGCGTGGGCACGTCATGGCGCCGCCGCCTGGCTGGGGCGCTGGCCGCCCTGCCGCCCGCGGCGTACCCGGGCGACCCGGCCTGCCGCGAGCACGGCGACACGGTCGAAGGCCAGGGCCTCCGCCGGCGACCGCGTGCTCTCGCCAGAAGAGATACGCCGCCTGTGGTGCCTGTGGGAGGCCGAAGGTTCGCAGATCTCAGTCGTCTACCGGTTGCTCCTCACAATTGGGCAGCGCAAGACGCTGGTTACGACCATGCGCTGGGCGCATGTGACGTTCCCCTGGTGGTCGATCCCGCGAGAGTTGTCGAAGAACAGGCAGCCGCACCTTGTCTTCCTTGGCCCGCGGGCCACGGCGCTCCTCGGCAGCCTTCGCCGGGCAGATTCGCCCTGGGTCTTCCCCAGTGAGCGAGTCGCGGGCCAGGCGCTGGGCTGGGTGAACAAAGCGAGGGAGCGGTACAGCGCTCAGTCCGGAATCCAGAATTTCCGCCCGCACGACCTCCGCCGCACCATGGCGACGGAGATGGGCGACCTCGGCATCTCCAGTGACATCATCGCCCTGGTGCTCGGTCACCACCGCGGCGGCGTGACCGCGATCTACGACCGGGCGAAGCGCATGCGCCAGATCCAAGAAGCCCTCCTCGCCTGGGACCAACGACTCGGCGAGATCCTGCGCGGCGAAGAGAGCGACCGCGGACGGTTGCTCGGCTTCCCCGCGGTGTCCTGACACCCATCAGCTCGCCTTCTGCCCCACCGGGCAGCTCGCCAGCCACTCGCGGATCTCCGCCGCACGCCACCCCACCGCGCGCTTGCCCACCTTCCGGCGGCGCGGGATCACCCCGGCGCGCTCCCAGCGGTCCACGGTGCGGACGGTGACGCCCAGCAGGGCGGCCATCTCGGCTCGGCACATCAGGGCATCGCCCGAGCCCGCCATCAGCTCATTGGCACGGCGGCCGGCGCGGGCCGCCCGTTCCTCGTCGCGAGTCTTGCGCATGGTGTCTCTCCTCTCCTTCTGGCCGCCGGCGGAGCTGGCGCCGAGCCGTCCTTGCGCCGGCCCCATCGGGCCGGCCCCCGGAACGGCTCCGGCCAGCGCGCCGGTGCCGAGTTGCCGAGTTGGCCGTGGATGCCGTGGCGCGCGGACGCCCACGGGCTGTTGGCGATCGATCGCATTTCGTGGTGCGGCAGAACCCTGGCCAGGCGGCATCATTGCCGCCCGAGGACGAGGCCGCCGCCGGCGCCGCAGCACACCTCGCGACGCTCGAGGAGCAGGTCGAGCGCGCGCTCGACCTGCGCATGAACGGCGCCGCGGGTGAGGCCCGGCTCCGCCGCCAGGGTCCAGAGCAGCCAGCGCTCGGCGGGCCGCAGGGCCGGCGCTCGCGCAGCCGCGTCGGCCGTTGGCCGGTCCGGCGGCGGCTGAGAGGCCGTTGGTGCCGTCCGTCCAGCGCGGCAGGCCGGGCGGTGCCGGCCGCCGCACGCGGCGACCAGCTCGTCCTTGCACTCGACGATGCGCGCGATCAGGGCCGGGCTGAGGGCGGAGCGCGGGCCGACCCGCAGCTGGGCGCCGTCGAACACCACCGAGATGCCGCGCTCGGCCAGAGCCGCGAGGAGCTGTTCGCCGCGGCTCATGACGCGTGGTCCTCCTGGCCGCCGGACCCGTCTGGCCCCGGCACGGTTGAGCCGCGGGAGGCCGCGGCCGGCGCTCCGCCGGCTGAGGCACCGGATTGCCGCCGGTGAGGA
>JASLEW010000777.1 GCA_030150965.1 Thermoanaerobaculia bacterium
CCGGCACCTTCACCCTGCTGCCGGCGCTGCCGGTGACGCTCACCGGCAAGCTCGACCGCCGGGCCCTGTCCCGGCTCGATCCCGCGCCGGCCCCGCCGGGCGGCGACGGCAGCGGGGCGACGAGCGCGGGGATGGCGGGGGGGACGCCGCCCGGCACGCCCGCCGAGCGCGCCATGGCGGAGCTCTGGCAGCAGGTGCTGGGCGTCCGGGCGCCGGTGCTGGAGGACGATTTCTTCGCCCTCGGCGGTCACTCGCTGCTCGCCACGCAGCTGATCTCGCGCCTGCGCAACGCCTTCGACGTGGACCTGCCGATCCGGCGGCTGTTCGAGCACCCCCGGCTGGGCGATTTCACCGCCGTGGTGAGCGCCGAGCCGGGCGGCGCCGCGGAGCCGGCGCGGGTGCGGCGGCGCCCGGCCGGCCTCGCGCCGCTGCCGCTGTCGTTCGCCCAGGAGCGGCTCTGGTTCCTGCATCAGCTGGCGCCGCGGAGCCCGGTCTACAACATGCCGGCCGTGGTGCGGCTGCACGGGCGCCTGGACCCCGGCGCCCTGGCCGGCGCCCTGGGCGCGCTGGTGCGCCGCCACGAGGCGCTGCGCACCACCTTCCGCGCCACCGCCGAGGGCGTCGTGCAGGAGATCCGGCCCTGGGCGCCGCCGCCGCAGCCGCTGGCCGACCTGTCGGGCCTCCCGGCCACGGCGCGGGAGGCGGCGGCGCGCCGCGCGGTCGAGCAGGCGGCGGCGCGGCCCTTCGACCTGGCGCGCGGGCCGCTGGTGCACGCGCTCCTGGTGCGCCTCGCCGCCGCGGACCACGTGGCGCTCTGGTCCACTCACCACGTCGCCTCCGACGGTTGGTCGATCACCGAGGTGTTCGTCCCCGAGATGGTCCGGCTCTACGCGGCGGCGGCGGAGCGCCGACCGGCGGTGCTGCCCGCGCTGCCGGTGCAGTACGCCGACTATGCCGTCTGGCAGCGCCGGTTCCTGAGCGGGCCGGCGCTCGCGGCGCAGGTCGCCCACTGGCGGCGGGAGCTCGCCGGCCTCGATCCGCTCGACCTGCCGGCCGACCGGCCGCGCCCGCCGGCCCCCTCCGGCCGCGGCGGCACCCGCTCCTGGGAGCTGCCGGCGGCGGTGCACGGGCGGCTTTCGGGCCTGGCGGCGGCGGCCGGCGCCACCTCCTTCATGGCGCTCTTCGCGGTCTTCGCGGCGCTGCTCGCGCGCACCGCCCGCCGCGAGGTGCTGCCGGTCGGGATGCCGGTGGCGAACCGCTCGCGGGCCGAGATCGAGGGGCTGATCGGCTTCTTCGTCAACAGCCTGGTGCTGCGCGGCGACCTCGCCGGCGATCCCCCTCTCCCCGTGCTCCTGGCCCGCGCCCGCGACACCGTCCTGGGTGCGCTCACCCACCAGGACCTGCCGTTCGAGCGGCTGGTCGAGGCGCTCGGCCTGCCGCGCAACCCGCACCGGCCACCGCTGCTGCGCGTCATGTTCCAGCTGCGGACGGCGCTGCAGCGCGGCGGCGGCGCGCCGGAGCCCGCCCCGGGGCCGCTCACCGTGGCGCCCTTCGCGGCCGGCGTCGAGGCCGCCAAGTTCGACCTGGAGGTGATCCTGTTCGAGACGGCGGGAGCGCTCGCCGGCTCCTTCCGCTACGACTCCGACCTCTTCGACGGCCCGACGGTCGCCCGCCTGGCGGCGCACTACGGCTGCCTGCTCGCGGAGTGGAGCGCCGGCCCCGGACGGCGGCTCGCCGACGTGCCGCTGCTCGGCGCCGCCGAGCGCCACCAGCTGCTCGTCGAATGGAGCCCGGCACCGACGCCGACGGCGCCGGCGGCGGGGCCGCGGCGCGCCCTGCACCGGCGCTTCGAGGCCCAGGTGGAGCGCAGTCCCGACGCCACGGCGCTGTCCGTGCCGGGGGCCGCCGGCGAGGTGGTCTCCTACGCCGAGCTGGACCGGCGGGCGAACCGCTTGGCGCGGCACCTCGCCGCGGCCGGCGTGCGGGCGGGCGACCGGGTGGCGCTGCTGCTCGGCCGGTCGGCGGAGATGGTCATCGGCATCCTGGCGGTGCTCAAGGCCGGCGCCGCCTACGTGCCGCTCGATCCCGCCCTTCCCGCCGAGCGCACGGGGTTCATCCTCGCCGACAGCGGTGCGGCGCTGCTGGTGACCGCGGGCGGCCCTCAGCAGAGGACCGCCGAGCTCGCCACCGGCGGGCTGCGCACTGTCCATCTCGATGCGGACCGCGAGGCGATCGCGCGGCACGGCGGCGAGCGCCTGGCAGGCACCCTCGGTGCCGGCGAGGGCGCCGGCCATCCGCGGGCTGCCTTGCCCGGTACCGCCGGTGATCCGGGCCTCGCGACGGCTGCCGCGACCGGTGCCGCCTGGGGAACCGGCGGCTTGCTGGGAGCATTGCCTGGCGCCGCCCAGGATCCGGGCCTCGCGACGGCTGCCGTGACCGGTGCCCCTGCCGGATCCAGCCGCTCGATGGCCGCCATGCCGGGCGCAACCGATGGTACCGGCACCTCGCCGGCTTCCTGGCTCGAAGCCGCGACGGCCGGGCTGCCCGCCTACGTCATCTACACCTCGGGCTCGACCGGGCGGCCGAAGGGCGTGGTGGTGTCGCACGCCAACGTGGAGCGGCTGTTCGCGGCGACCGCGGAGCGGTTCGGCTTCGGCCCGGCCGACGTCTGGACTCTCTTCCACTCCTACGCCTTCGACTTCTCGGTGTGGGAGATCTGGGGCGCGCTGCTGCACGGCGGCAGGCTGATCGTGGTGCCCCACCGGCTGAGCCGCTCGCCCGAGGAGCTCCACCGGCTGCTGCGCGACGAGAGCGTCACCGTGCTCAACCAGACCCCGTCCGCCTTCCGCCAGCTCCTGTGGGTCGAGGAGGTGGCGCTCGCCGGCGCCGCCCCCGACCTCGCCCTGCGCTGGGTGATCTTCGGCGGCGAGGCGCTGGAGCCGGCGGCGCTGGCGCCGTGGTTTGCCCGGCACGGCGACCGGCAGCCGCGGCTGGTCAACATGTACGGCATCACCGAGACCACGGTGCACGTCACCTGGCGCGAGCTGGGCGCCGCGGATCTGGCCGGCGGCAGCCCGATCGGCGGCCCGCTCCCCGACGTCGCGCTCCACCTGCTCGACGCCGCGCTCCAGCCGGTGCCGATCGGCGTTGCGGGGGAGATCCACGTCGGCGGCGCCGGGGTGGCGAGCGGCTATCTGGGGCGCCCCGACCTCACCGCCGAGCGCTTCGTGCCCGACCCCTTCGCGGCGGCGGGCGAGCGCGGGGCGCGCCTCTACCGCTCGGGCGACCTGGCCCGCCGCACCGCCCGCGGCGACCTCGAATACCTCGGCCGCGACGACCAGCAGGTCAAGATCCGCGGCTTCCGCATCGAGCTCGGCGAGATCGAGGCGGCGCTCCTCGCCCAGCCGGGAGTGCGCGAGGCCGCGGTCCTGGCGCCGGGCGACGGGCCCCGGGGCGAGCGCCGGCTGGTCGCCTGGTGCGCGGGCGAGGGCCTCGATGCCGGCGCCCTTCGCCGCGCCCTGGCCGAGCGGCTGCCGGACCACATGCTGCCGTCCGCCTTCGTGCTGCTGGCGGCGCTGCCGCTGACCGGCAACGGCAAGATCGACCGCCGGGCGCTGCCGGCGCCGCAGCCGGCCGGCGGGGCGGCGGGCGCCGTCCCGCCGCGCACGCCGCTCGAACGCCTCCTCGCCCGCCAGTTCGCGGAGGTGCTGGGGCTGCCGGCCGGCCGCGAGATCGGCACCGGCGACGACTTCTTCGAGCTGGGCGGCAGTTCGATCACCAGCGCCATCCTCGCCCACCGCGTGCAGGCCGCCCTGGGCGAGGAGGTCCACGTGGTGACCCTCTTCGATCACCCGACGATCGCCGGCCTCGCCGCCCACCTGGGCGAGATCCACCCGGCGGCGGCGCGGCGGCTCGAGGAGCGGGAGGACCTGGCGCCGGAGACGCCCGCGACGCCCACCGGGCCGGAGGCGCCGGAGACCCTGAAGGCGTCCGGTGCGCCGGAAGCGCCGGCCGCGATGGGCCCGCCGGGTGCGATGGGCGCGATGGCCGCGCCGGACGCGATGGGCGCGACGGACGCACCGGCCGCGGCGCCGGGCCCGGCCGCGGCGGAGAGCCGGCGCAGCGTGCTGGTGCCGCTCCAGGAGGGCGCGTCCGGCCGCCGGCCGCTGTTCTGCGTCCATTCGGTGGGCGGCGAGGTCGTCTCCTACCTCGACGTGGCGCGCCGCCTCGGCGCCGGCCAGCCGGTCTACGGCCTGCAGTCGCCCGAGCCGCCGCTGACGACGGTCGAGGAGATGGCGGCCCGCTACATCGGCGAGCTGCGCGCGGTGCAGCCGCGCGGACCGTACCGCCTCGCCGGCTGGTCGATGGGCGGCATCGTCGCCTACGAGATGGCGCGCCAGCTCGATGCCGCGGGCGAGGCGACCGACGTCCTGGCGGTGATCGACTCCGCCTCGCCGGCACGCTTCACCGGCGAGCCCCGGCGCAGCGACGGCGAGCTGGTGGCCCTCTTCGCCTACGCCCAGGAGCAGCTCCACGGCGGCGACGTGCTGATCCCCCCCGACCTGGAGCTGCCCGATCTCGATCCTGCCACGCTCGACACCGACGCCGCCCTCGACCTGGCGCTGAGCCTCGGGCAGCGGATCGGTCTCCTCTCCCGCCATCTGGCGAGCGCCGAGCTGCGCCAGCTCTTCGCCCGCTTCGCCGCCAACCGCCGCTCCCTCGGCGGTTACGAGGCTCGCCCCCACCGCGGCCCGCTCCACCTCTTCCGCGCCGCCGACCGGCACGAGCCGGTCGCGGACCCCACCCTGGGCTGGGGCGCCCTGCTCAACGGCGGCCTGCGGATCTATGACGTGCCCGGCGACCACCGCACCATGATGAAGGTGGGAGCGGAGGCCATCGCCGCTCACCTGCGCGAGCTGATGGCCGGCCCATGACCCGCCGCGCCAGGCGCCCGCCGAGCCGGGCAGGCTCGGCGGCGCCTGTCCGCCGCCGCCGGGGGGCCGGGGCGGGATGAAACGCTGTCCCGGCTTGGCGGGTCTGAGGCATATTACTGGTGGGGCTTCCACGCGCCCGCGCAGGTAGGCCGTAAAGTACTGAAGTCTAAAGCTTTCTGTCAGCGCAGGGCATTCGCCTCCCGGCGCCCCGAGACCAGCCGAAAGATCAGCGCTCGATGACCCCCCTACCCATTGATTCGCCGGCCGCGGCCGTGGCGGCGGACCGGCCGGAGGCCGCCGCGCCGCCGGCGCCCCCGAGCCCGGGCGGCGGC
>JASLEW010000857.1 GCA_030150965.1 Thermoanaerobaculia bacterium
CCACCTGGAGCGGGACAACGGCGACGTCGAGGTGATCCACGCCTGGCGCGCCGAGCACAGCCACCACAAGCTCCCGACCAAGGGGGGCATCCGCTACAGCCTCGACGTCAACGAGGACGAGGTGATGGCGCTCGCGGCGCTGATGACCTACAAGTGCGCGGTCGTCGACGCCCCCTTCGGCGGCGCCAAGGGGGGGATCAAGATCGACAGCAAGGCCTACAGCCGGCACGAGCTCGAGCGGATCACCCGGCGCTACGCCTTCGAGCTGGTGAAGAAGAATTTCATCGGCCCCGGCATCGACGTGCCGGCGCCCGACTTCGGCACCGGGCCGCGCGAGATGGCCTGGATCGTCGACACCTACGTCGCCCTCGCCCCCGACAAGCTGGAGGGGCCCGCCTGCGTCACCGGCAAGCCGATCGCCCAGGGCGGCATCCGCGGCCGCTCCGAGGCCACCGGCCGCGGCGTCGCCATCGCCACCCGCGAGGCCTGCGAGGTGGAGGAGGACATGAAGGAGCTCGGCCTGACCCGCGGCCTGGCCGGCAAGCGCGTGGTGGTGCAGGGGCTGGGCAACGTCGGCTACCACGCGGCGAAGTTCCTGGAGCAGGGGGGCGCCATCCTCGTCGGCTTCGTCGAGTTCGAGGGCGCCATCCACAACCCCAAGGGGATCGAGCTGGCGAAGGTGTGGGCGCACCGGCAGGAGACCGGGTCGCTGCTCAAGTTCCAGGGCGCGGCCGATCTGCCGAGCCGCGAGGCCGGCCTGGAGATCGACTGCGACATCCTGGTGCCGGCGGCGCTGGAGAACCAGATCACCCGCGACAACGCCGGCCGCATCCGCGCCAAGATGATCGTCGAGGGGGCGAACGGCCCGATCACCAGCGAGGCCAGCGAGATGCTGTCGAAGCGCGGGGTGCTGGTGCTGCCCGACCACTTCGTCAACGCCGGCGGCGTCCTGGTCTCCTACTTCGAGTGGCTGAAGAACCTCCGCCACGTGCGCCTGGGGCGGATGGAGAAGCGCTTCGAGGAGCAGGCGTTCCGCCGCCTGCTGGGGGCGATCGAGGGCGCCACGGCAAAGCGTTTCAGCCTGACCGAGGTGGCCGACATCACCCACGGCGCCGACGAGGCCGACCTGGTGAACTCCGGCCTGGAGGACACCTTCGTCAGCGCCTACCACCGCCTGCGCGAGATCCGCGCCAAGCACCGCGAGCGGGCGGACCTGCGCACCGCCGCCTTCATCGACGCGATCGACAAGATCGCCGTCTGCTACGCCGACCTGGGGATCTTCCCCTGAGGAACCGCTGCCGTCCGGCGCCGCGCTGTCCGGCGGCGCCCGCGCTTCTAAATCCGCGCTTCTAGATCCGAAAATCGGCCAGCCGCACCGGCTGCCGGCGGGCGCCCCAGCGGCCGGGGGGACCGGCGAAACGGCCGGGGAGCGGTGTGCCGCAGCGGTCGCAGGCGCCGTCCGGGGTGAGGTGCCAGGCGGTCAGCACGTACCAGTCGCGGCCGATCAGGCGCCGGCCGCAATGGTGGCAGAAGGTCGAGCCGCCCTCCTCGTCGTGGACGTTGCCGGTGTAGACGTGGCGCAGGCCGTTGGCGAGCGCGATGCGGCGCGCGCGGCGGAGGGTGGCCGGCGGCGTCGGCGGCAGGTCCAGCATCTTGTAGTCGGGATGGAAGGCGGTGAAGTGGAGGGGCACGTCGGGGCCCAGCTCGGCGGCCAGCCAGCGCGTCATCGCGTCGAGCTCGGCGTCGGCATCGTTCTCGCCCGGGATGAGGAGCGTGGTGATCTCGAACCAGACCTCCGTCTCGTGCCTGAGGTAGCGGAGGGTGTCGAGCACCGGCGCCAGCTCGCCGCCGCAGACCTTGCGGTAGAACCGCTCGGTGAAGCCCTTGAGGTCGACGTTCGCCGCGTCCATGTGGCGGTAGAAGTCGGCCCGCGGCTCGGGACAGATCTCGCCCGCGGTGACGGCGACGGCGCGGATGCCGGCCGCGCGGCAGGCGTCGGCCACGTCCACCGCGTACTCCAGGAAGATCACCGGGTCGTTGTAGGTGAAGGCGACGCTGGCGCAGCCCAGGCGCGCCGCGGCGCGGGCGATGACCTCGGGGGTGGCGTTGTCGGCCAGCGTGTCCACCTCGCGCGACTTGCTGATGTCCCAGTTCTGGCAGAACCTGCAGGCCAGGTTGCAGCCGGCGGTGCCGAAGGAGAGCACCGGCGTGCCGGGCAGGAAGTGGTTGAGCGGCTTCTTCTCGATCGGATCGACGCAGAAGCCGCTCGACCGGCCGTAGGTCTTGAGCACGATCTGGTCGCCCTCGCGGGCGCGCACGAAGCACAGGCCGCGCTGCCCTTCGAGCAGCTTGCAGAAGCGCGGGCAGAGGTCGCACTGGATCCGCCCCTGCCCGGCCTCGCCGGTGAGGCGATGCCAGTAGCGGGTCGGGACCGTGTCGGCAAGGGGCGGCGTGGGCGGCGCGTCGTGGCTCACGTCCGTTAGAACAGCCGCCGCCGGACTCTCCATTCCGCCCGGTTCGCGCCGCCGCCGGCCCCGCCAGCCGGCGGCCCGCTCGGCCGCGCTGCCGGCCCCTCCGTCCCGGTCCGCGGGGCCACGCCCGCGGGTCCCGCGG
>JASLEW010000889.1 GCA_030150965.1 Thermoanaerobaculia bacterium
GGCGCCGCGGCGGGCAGCGCTGCCGCCAGCTCTCCCGCGGGAGGCCCGCCGCGCGTGAGGTCGTTGGCCATGTCCAGATCGAACCGGACCGGACGGTCCGAGGACCGCCGGCCCGGCGCCCAACCTTATCGTCCCCGGGGAGGCATTGTCATCCCAGGGGCCGCTCTCGCTCCACCACCATAGGCTCTCCTCCTGGCGGCCGAGGCGGCAGCCGATATATGCTTGTGCGCATGAAGCGTACAAATCTTGTGCTTGACGAGAAGCTGCTCGAAGAGGCCGTGCGGCTGAGCGGCGAGCGGACGTACTCGCGCGCCGTCGAGCGGGCCCTCGAAGATTTCGTCCGCCGCGTCCGCGCCGGGCGCATCCTCGACCTCGCTGGATCGGGCTTCTGGGAGGGCGACCTCGCGGACATGCGCCGGGACCAAGGCGCCAGGCGCTTCTCCCCCCTTTCTGTTCAGAGGCACTGAGCGCCCGGCTGTGCGCCACCGGCCGAGGCCGGCCGGTGGACGCATCTGTCCACCGCGGCGCCGAGCGAGGCTGCTAGAGTCCGCGCGTGCCCGGCGCTTCAGAGCAGTTCGGTAGGCGGTCCAGCAGGTGGCCGCGGCCTGCCGAGCTGGGAGCCGTCGTGGTCCTGGCAGCGGCGGTCTCCTTTGCCGGCATCGCCTCCCACTCCCTGTGGACGCCGGACGAGCCGCGGGACGCCTCGTTCGGCAAGGCCATGCTGGCGACCGGCGAGATGGCGGTGCCGCGGCTCAACGGCCAGCCCTTCATGGAGAAGCCGCCCCTGACCTGGTGGCTGCAAGCGGCCGCCTACCGGATGCTGGGCGTCTCGGACACGGTGGCGCGGGTGCCCTCGGCCCTCTGCGCCGCCCTGACGCTGCTCGCGACCTTCCTGCTCGCGCGACGGCTGGGCGGCGCCCGGGCCGGTTGGCTGGCCGCCGGGGCGCTGGCCTCCACCGCCGAGTTCAGCGAGGACATGCGGCGTGCCATCGTCGATCCGCCCCTGGTGCTGGTGGTGACCCTGACCTATTGCGGCTTCGTGCTGCTGGCCGAGGCTCCCGCCGTGCCGGAGCCGGCCGGCCGGCGGCAGCGGCGGGCCGGCTACGCGCTGATCGCCGCCGCCGCGCCGCTCAGCTTCATGGCCAAGGCCATGGTGGGCATCGGCCTCGCGCTCGGACCGCCGGTGCTCTACCTGGCGGCGGCGGAGTGGCTCCACCGGCGCCGGCGTCCCGCCCCCCTTCCCACCCCTGCGGTGGGACACGGGGCACCACGGGAGGGAAAGGGGGCGCCACGCCCACCTTCGCGGCTGATCGTCGGCCCCGGCCGGCAGGCGGCTGCCGACGGCGCCGGGGGCAAGCGCGGCTCCTGGCCCTGGCCGGAAACGTCGCGGCTGCTGCTGCCGCTGCTGCTCCTGGTGCCGCTCCTCCTCGCCGCCGTGGCGCTGCCCTGGGGGCTGGCGGTGGTGCACGACGCCGGCTGGCCGGCGCTGCGCGAATGCCTGATCGGCAACACCGTGGGGCGCCTCTTCGCCACCACCGCCGGCGAGCGCTACGGGCACCGCCAGCCGTTCTGGTACTACCTCACGGCCGGCCTGCCGGCGCTCCTGCCCTGGAGCCTGGCGCTGCCGGCGGTGTGGTTCCATGCTCTCCGGCAGGGCGTGGAGCGGCGCACGGAGGACCAGCCCAACCGGCCTGCCGAGCGCACGGACCGGTCTCAGCCAAGCCATGCGCGCCCCTGGAACGGACGGGACCTGCTGCCGGCCTGCTTTCTGCTCGGCGTCGCCATCCTCTCCGTGGCGGCCAGCAAACGGACGGTCTACCTGGTGCCGCTGCTGCCCGCCCTGGCGGTGCCGCTCGGGCTCTACCTGGACCGGCTCGGACCGGCCGGCGGACCTGCCCCTCTCAGCCGGCCCGATCGGCGTGATCCGCTCGGCCAGCTCGGCCAGCTTGACCAGCTCGGCCGGCTCGACCAGGACCTGGAGCCGACGACGGCGTCCGCCGGAAGCCGGACCGTCAACCGCTGGGGCCGCTGGAATCGCTGGAGCCGCCGGGGCGGGTCGGACCGGTGGGACCGCGCGACGGCCCTGCTGCTGCTGGCTCTCCTTGGCGCGGCGCCGCTCCTGCTCTGGCTCGCCGCCGCCGCTGCGGCCCGCGGCAGGATCCATGGCTTCCCCGCCGGCCTACTGCACGCCGAGCTGACGGCTGGCCGGCTCGCGGCGGCCGGCGCCGTGGCGCTCGCCGCCACCGCCCTCCTGCTTCTGCGGCTCGTCCATCACCTGCGCGCCGGCACCACCCCAACCGGCGCCTGGCTGGTGCTGCCCGCCCTCGGCCTGACGCTCGCCTACCACACGGCCGTCAAGGCCGCCGTCGAGCCGCTCAAGGACCCCCACGCGCTGACCGCCGCCGTCGCGCGCCTCGATCCCGGGACCGGGCCGGTGGCCGCCTACCGGCCCAGCGAGACCACGCTCGGCATCCTCTACCTCGACCTCGGCCGCGCCGTCCTGCCGCTCGCCACCCCGGCGGAGCTGGCGGCCTGGTTCCGCGCCCATCCGCAAGGCCGCGCCGTCCTCGCCGGGAGCGACCTGCGCCGCCTGCCGCCGGCGCTCCTGCCGCGGCTCCAGGTGCTCTACGACGAGACGGCGACGCGGGCATCGCCTTTCCTCGTCGCCGGTTGGCGCACCGGGGCAGCTCCATCCGCTCCACCTCCCCAGGCGACGCCATAGCCTGGCGGGGGACCCGCCAAGCCCGGCGGCCGTCCGGCGGCCATCCGGGCCATCCGGGCCGTCCGGGCCATCCGGGAGGTGGTGCGCATAGGACGTCCGACCGTCCGGGGGCATGCGGGAGCGCGGGTTGCGGCCCCCGGCCGGAGGTGATCTACTAACGCGCCGTGTTGCCGCGCGACCCCATCCTGCCCTTCTCCAAGCCCGACATCGGCGAGGAGGAGATCGCCGAGGTGGTGGACTGCCTGCGGTCGGGGTGGATCACCACCGGGCCGCGGGTGGCGCAGCTGGAGAAGGAGTTCGCGGCGCTCACCGGCAGCCCGCACGCGCTGGCCTTCGCGTCGTGCACCGGGGCGCTGCATGCCGTCTACCTCGCCGCCGGCCTGGCGCCCGGCGACGAGGTGATCGTCCCGGCGCTGACCTGGCCGGCCACCGCCAACATGGTGGTGGCCTGCGGCGGCGTGCCGGTCTTCGCCGACATCGACCCGGCGACCTGGAACCTGACGCCGGAGGCGCTGGCGCGGGCGCTCACCCCGCGCACGCGCCTGGTGGTGCCGGTGCACTTCGCCGGCCAGCCGTGCGACCTCGACGGGCTGCGCGCGGCGCTCGCCGCGGCCGGCCGCCCCGAGGTGCGGATCGTCGAGGACGCGGCGCACGCCGCCGGCGCCGCCTACAAGGGGCGGCCGATCGGCGACACCGCCGGCAACGGCACCTGGGCGGCCTGCTTCTCCTTCCACCCGATCAAGAACATGACCTCGGCCGAGGGCGGCATGGTGACCACCGCCGACGGCGACCTGGCGGCGGCGGTCAGGCTGTGGCGCTTTCACGGCGTGCAGCGCGACGCCTGGAAGGCGTACTCGGCGGCGGAGAAGGCTCCCGCCACCTACGACGTGGTGGTCCCCGGCTTCAAGTACAACCTGACCGACCTGCATGCCGCGGTCGGCCTGCACCAGCTGCGCAAGCTGGACCGCTTCAACCGCCGGCGCGGCGAGCTGGCCGCGCTCTACCTGCGCGAGCTCGCCGGGCTGCCGGGGCTCGCGCTGCCGGCGCGGGCGGGCTACGACCATGTCCATCCCTGGCACCTGTTCGCGGTGCTGCCGCCCGAGCGCGCGCCGTTCATGGAGCGCCTGCGCGAGCTGGGCATCGGCACCGGGCTCCACTTCGAGGCCGTGCACCTGCACGAGTACTACCGCCGCCGGCTCGGCTGGCGCCCCGGCACGCTGCCGGTCGCCGAGGAGGTGTGCTCGCGCATCGTCTCGCTGCCGCTGTTTCCGGCGATGACCGACGAGGATGCCGGCGACGTGGTGCAGGCGGTGCGCCGGGCGCTCGCCGCATGAGCGCGCCGGCCGCGGCGCGGCCCGCGGTGTCGATCGTCATCCCGGTCTACAACGAGGAGCCCAACCTGGAGGCGCTTTACGCGCGCCTGGCGCCGGTGATGGACGGCATCTACGGCGGCTCCGAGGCCATCTTCGTCGACGACGGCAGCGCCGACCGGTCGCTCGCGCTGCTGCGCGGCCTGGCGGCGCGCGACCCGCGGCTGCGCGTCATCTCGTTCAACCGCAACTACGGCCAGCACGCCGCGGTGCTGGCGGGCTTCGAGGTGACGCGCGGCGACACCGTGGTGACGCTCGACGCCGACCTGCAGAATCCGCCCGAGGACATCCCGAAGCTGCTCGCCAAGGCGGCCGAGGGGTTCGACGTGGTGGGCGGCTGGCGCGAGGAGCGCCAGGACACCTGGTTCCGCCGCTTCGCCTCGCGCCAGGTCAACCGGCTGATGCGCCGCGTCATGCCCGGCGTCGAGCTGCGCGACTACGGCTGCATGCTGCGCGCCTACTCGCGGCAGGTGATCGAATCGCTGCGCCGCTGCGAGGAGCGGACGCCGTTCATCCCCGCCCTCGCCTGCCAGTTCGCGCGCCGCATCGCCGAGGTGCCGGTCGGCCATGCCGAGCGCGCCGCCGGCGATTCGAAGTACTCCTTCTGGCGGCTGCTGCGCCTGCAGGCCGACCTGATGACCGGCTTCACCTCGATGCCGCTGCGCCTGGCGACGCTCGCCGGCTCGGTGATCTCGCTGCTGTCGATCGGCTTCGGCGGGTTCCTGTTCGTCCGCCGGCTGATCGAGGGCCCCGAGGCCGAGGGGCTGTTCACCCTCTTCGCCATCCTGTTCCTGCTCGTCGGCGCCGAGCTCCTGGCGCTCGGCGTGCTCGGCGAGTACGTCGGCCGCATCTACGTCGAGGTGCGGCGGCGGCCGCGCAGCGTGGTCAAGGAGACGATCAACTTCCACGCCTCCGGCGGCGAGGCCTGATGCGGGTCCTGTTCTTCGGCTACAGCCAGCTGGGCTACCGCGCCGTGCGGCTGCTGCACGACGAGCTCGGCTGCGAGGTCGCGGCGGTGGTGACGCATCGCGACGACCCGGCCGAGCGGCGCTGGTACCGCACGCCGGCCGAGGCGGCGCGCGAGCTGTCGCTGCCGCTCCATTACGCCGGCGAGGCGGCAGCGGCCGACCTGGCGGCGCGCCTGGCGCCCGACCTGGTGCTCTCGGTCTTCTACCGCGACCTGCTGCCGGGGCCGGTGCTCGCCGCGGCGCGCCGCGCGGCGCTCAACCTCCATCCGTCGCTGCTGCCGGCCTACCGCGGGCGGGCGCCGATCAACTGGGTGCTGGTCAACGGCGAGACGCGGACCGGGGTGACGCTCCACCACATGGTCGCGCGGGCCGACGCCGGCGACATCGTCGGCCAGCGGCCGATCGCGATCGACCCGCGCGAGACCGCGCTGTCGCTCTACCGCAAGGTGGAGGACGAGGGCGTGGCGCTGCTCGCCGAGCTGCTGCCGCGGGTCGCGGCCGGCACCGCGCCGCGCACGCCGCAGGACGCGGCGCGCGCCAGCACCTTCGGCCGCCGGCGCCCCGAGGACGGGCGCATCGACTGGAGCTGGCCGGCGGCGCGGGTGGACCGCCTGGTGCGGGCGGTGGCGCCCCCCTGGCCGGGGGCGTTCGGCGAGATCGAGGGACGCGTCGTCCAGGTCCACCAGGGGTTCCCCGGCGAGCCGCTGGCGGCGAACGATGCGAACGATGCGAACGATGCGAACGACGCGAACGATGCGGACACCGCGGACGACGCGGGCGCCGCGGACAAGGGGCACGCTGCCGGCCACGCGGGGGACGCCGGCAGCTCGCTCCGGCGTCCGGCCCCCGGCACCGTGCGCCGCGCGGCGGGCCGCGTCGAGGTTGCGGCCGGCGACCGGTGGTTCGTGATCGAGGCGGCGGCGGGCCTGCCGGGCGTGGCGCCGCTGCCCGAGGTGCCGCCGCCGGCCGGCACGCCGGGCCGATGAGGTATGCCGGGCCGGCGAGGCACGACAAACCATGAGTCCACGGCAGGCAGCACGCTTGAAGAAAGGGCGACGATGAAGGTTCTGATCACGGGTGGGGGTGGTTTTCTCGGTTCGCACCTCGGCGACCGGCTGCTGGCCGGCGGTCACGAGGTCCTGGCGCTCGACATCGCGCCCGACCTCAAGGTGCGCCACAATCTGGGCAATCCGGCTTTCCGTTACCTGAAGGGATCGGTCTTCGATCTCGACCTGATGGAGAGCCTGGTGGTCAAGTGCGACCTGATCTATCACCTGGCGGCGGTGGTGGGGGTCGAGCACTACGTGGAGGACCCGTTCCACGTCCTCAACGTCAACGTCAACGGCACGCAGAACGTGCTCAAGCTGGCCCACCGCTACGACAAGCGCCTGGTCTTCGCCTCCACCTCGGAGGTCTACGGCAAGTCGCGCGACACGCCGTTCCGCGAGGACGGCGACCGCCTGCTCGGCTCGACCGAGATCGACCGCTGGTGCTACTCGACGTCGAAGGCGGTGGGCGAGCACTTCTGCTTCGCCTACGGCAAGCTCGGGCTGCCGGTGACCATCGTACGCTTCTTCAACGCCTACGGGCCGCGGCTCGACCGCATCGACGTCGGGCGGGTGATCACCATCTTCATGGGCCAGCTGCTGCGCGGCGAGGACCTGACGGTGATCGGCGACGGCAGGCAGACGCGCGCCTTCACCTACGTGGACGACGCGGTCGAGGCGCTGGCGCGCGCCGGCACGCTCACCGAGGCGCTGGGCAGGATCTTCAACATCGGCAGCGACCGCGAGACCACCATCATGGAGCTGGCCGAGACCATGATCCGTGCCAGCCCCGGCACCGGCTCGCGCATCAAGCTGGTGCGCCAGGAGGAGGTCTACGGCGACTCCTACGAGGACATCCCGCGGCGCTACCCCGACATCACGCGCATGCGCGCCATCCTCGGCGTCGAGCCGCGGGTGCCGCTCGAGGAGGGGCTGCGGCGCACCATCGACTGGTTCCGCGCCGAGCCGGACTGGCGGCGGCCCGTGCCATGAACGGCCGGCACGCGCCGAGCATGGACGCCGCGGCGGCAGGCCGCGGGAGCGGTCCAGCCGCGGGGCGGGCGGCGTGAGCGCCACCGCCGCGGGACCGCCGCGCGTGGCGCTGAAGATCGACGTCGATACCTTCCGCGGCACCCGCGACGGCCTGCCGGCGATGCTCCAGGATCTCGCGGCGGCAGGGGTCCGGGCGAGCTTCTTCTTCACCCTCGGGCCCGACAACTCCGGCCGCGCGGTGCTGCGCATCTTCCGCAAGCGCGGCTTCCTCGCCAAGATGCTGCGCACCAACGCCGCGCGCATGTACGGCTGGCGCACCGCCCTCTACGGCACGCTGCTGCCGGCGCCGGAGATCGGCCGCCGCTGCCGCGCCGCGCTCGCCGCGGTGCGCGACGCCGGGCACGAGATCGGGCTGCACGCCTGGGACCACGTGCTCTGGCAGGACCGCCTCGACCGCCTGCCGCGCCACGCGGTCGAGGCCCAGCTCGACCGCGGCATCGCCGCCTTCCAGTCCCTCTTCGGCGAGCCGCCGCGCAGCTTCGCCGCGCCCGCCTGGTGCTGCACCGAGGACGCCTTCGCGGCGCTCGACGAGCGCGGCTTCGACTATCTCTCGGTGTCCCGTGGCACGGCCGGCCCGTTCTTTCCGCGCGTCGCCGGCCGCACCCTCGGCACCCTGGAGGTGCCGACCACGCTGCCGACGCTCGACGAGGAGCTGGGCCGCGACGGGACCGACGAGCAGAACTACGTCGAGCGCCTGGTGGCGCGCTACCGCCCGGGGCGGGACGAGGTGCTGACCGTCCACGCCGAGACGGAGGGGCTCGCCCACCGCGATCTCTTCCGGCAGCTGCTCCGCCGCCACCGCGAGATGGGGGTCGTCACCCGGCCGGTCGGCGAGCTGGCCGCGGAGGCGCGCGCCGCGGCCGGCCCCGGCGAGGTCGGCTACGGCCTGGTGCCCGGGCGCGCCGGGCGCGTGGTGGTGGCCGGCGGCACGGCGGCGCCCGCGCGGAATTAGCAGAAGCTCCCTTCGCTCCAACCCTCGCTTGACCGTCCGATGGGGGCATGGCATAGTGCCCGCCGGCCAGGGCCAGACTTCCTTGAGCGAGCCGCAGTGACAGCGAGCGATCGTTCCGCAGCTGCCCACGCGCGGCCCGCCGGACACCGTGCGCGCGAGCGCCAGGCATGGGACCGCGTCGCCACCTCGCTGCGCGACTTTTCCCAGGCGCGCAGCACCTCGTACTACCGGCGGTGTGAGATCGCGCTGATCGAGCGCTGGCTGGGCCCCCTCGCCGGGCGGCGGGTGCTCAAGCTCGACCTGTGGAACGAGGCCTACAACACCCGCATCCTGCACTGGATGGCCGGGCAGGGGGCGGCCGGCGTCGGGCTCGACGGCAGCGGCGTGGTGGCGGCGCGCGCCCGCGCCAACTCCCGGCGCGCCGGCATCCCGGTGGGGGTCCTGCGCGCCGACATCCGCGAGCTGCCGTTTGCCGACGGCAGCTTCGACCTCGCCTACACCATGGGGACGATCGAGCACATCGCCGAGTACCGGCAGGCGCTCGGCGAGCTGCGCCGGGTGCTGCGCCCCGGCGGGCGGGCCATCGTCGGCGTGCCGCACCGGTGGAACCTCTTCCTGCGTCCGCTCCTGGTGCAGGTGCTGACGGCCTTCGGCGCCTACCCCTACGCACCGGAGAGATCCTTCGGCGCCGGCGAGCTGCGCCGCGTGCTCGACGGCGCCGGGTTCCGCATCCTCGACCGCGGCGGCCTGCTGATCGCGCCCGGGCCGCTGCGCATGCTCGACCTGCTGCTGCACATGCGGGGCAGCGCCTGGGCGCGGCTGACCGGCAAGCTGATCCTGCCGTTCGAGGCCGTGGAGACGCGCTGGCCATGGGCGGGCCGCTTCGGTTATCTGCTGGCGATGCAGGTGGAGAGGGTGCGGTGAGCGGCGGCGGCCCTAGCGGCGAGCCGCAGGAGCAGGGCATGGATGGGCTTGGTGGCGAGCGTGGCGAAGCCGGGATGCATGGCGGCGCTGCCGGCCCATGCGGAGAGGGCTGGTTGGGCGGCGGCGCGGCGGAGAGCAGGGGATCGCGCGGCGGAGGGCGCTGAGGGTGTGCGGCATCTTCGGCTTCACCGGCACCCCCAACCCCGGACCTCTCGCCGCGCTCGGGCGGGCGCTGCGCCACCGCGGCCCCGACGGCGAGGGTGTCTACGCCGGGCCGCGGGCGTCGCTCGGGTGCGAGCGGCTGGCGATCACCGGCGTCGCCGACGGCGCCCAGCCGCTGGCGAGCGAGGACGGCCGCCTGCGGCTGGTCTGCAACGGCGAGATCTACAACCACCTGGCGCTGCGCCGCCGGTTGGAGACGCGCGGCCACCGCTTCGCCACGGCGTCCGACGCCGAGGTGGTGGTGCACGGCTTCGAGGACGAGGGGGAGCGCTTCTTCGCCCGCCTGCACGGCATGTTCGCCCTGGCGCTGTGGGACGAGCGCGACCGGCGGTTGACGCTGGCGCGCGACCCGGCGGGGATGAAGCCGCTGCTCTACGCCCGGCACGCCGGGCGCTGGTGGTTCGCCTCCGAGGCCAAGGCGCTGCTCGCGGCCGGCGGCCTGCCGCGGCGCCTCGACGCGCGGGCGCTCGACGGCCTGCTGCGGCTGGGATTCGTGCCCGGACCGGAGACGCTCTTCGCCGGTATCGCGAAGCTCCCCGCCGGCCACTGGCTGCATCTCGGCGCCGAGGGAAGCGATGGGGCCGGGGGGGCTGCCGGGGCCGAGGGGCCTGGTGGCGCCGGAACCGCCGGAACCGCCGGAACCTCCGGAGGCAGCGGCGGCAGGGGCGGCAGAGGCGGCGCCGATCCCGGCAGCTCCGGCGGCGGCCGGCAGCGCCGGAGGGAAGGGGTGCCGGGCGCGGCCCTGCCGCGCCCCTTTCCGCCGGCCGTGGATGCCGAGGATCTGGAACCGGCGGGGCCGTGCTCCGGCCTGGCGGCCGGCGCCGCGACGCCGGACGCCCTGGCGGCCGAGCTGCGGCGGCGGCTGGCGGCGGC
>JASLEW010000033.1 GCA_030150965.1 Thermoanaerobaculia bacterium
CCGGCCTGCCGCGGCCGGCACCGCGCCGGCCCTCCCGCCGCCCGGGCGCTCCGCCGGTGGCGGCGCAGCCCCGGAGGGCTTGGGAGGAGGAGGCTGGCGCGAACCAGAGGAGCGGCGTCGGGAGGCCATGATGCGGAGACCGCGCATCCTAGCATGGCCGGTCTGCCCGCCGCGGCCCCCCATGCCCTCCCCCGCCACCGGCCTTTCCAAGGCATGGCGCAGCCCAATTCAAGGATTTGGACAGGCCCCGCTCCAAAGAACTGGAGAGGCTCGTGGCACGGGCCCCCGGCAGCATCCGGACGAGTGTGGCAAGACCTTTGTTTCCAGTGGTTTATCGGTATTGAGCGAGAGCCCTCCGACCGGGCACCCGCTTTGCTTTGTAACGAGGTTGACGAACCCGGAGATGGCCGATAGAGTTCGTTGGCTAAAGAAAACGCAACGCTGGATCTAAAACTTGCGCGAAAGGAGGGTGACGCACGGCACCCCGAAATAGCGGCGCGGACCGCACATCCGTTATTCATACACCATGCCCGGAGCCTTCGCCTGTCACCAGGTCGATCAGGCCCTGTTCCACAACTACCTTCGAAGGGAGGTCCATTCGTATGAAGAGTCATCACCTCTGGGGACGCGTCGCCGTCGTTGCCGCTGCCCTGCTCCTGGTCGTCGGCGGCACCGCCTTCGCCCAGCTGCAGACTGGCAACCTCTACGGCAAGGTCCTCGACCAGCAGGGCGCCGCGCTGCCCGGCGTCACCGTGACCCTGGATACGGGCGCCGCCCAGGAGGTCCAGGTCACCAACGCTCAGGGCGAGTTCCGCTTCCTGAGCCTGCCCCCGGCGACGATGAAGCTCAAGGCCGAGCTGCAGGGGTTCTCGACCGTCGAGTACCCGAACATCTCGATCGCCGTCGGCCACAACACCACGGTGGAAGTGACGATGAACTCGGCCGTCGAGGACGTGATCACCGTCACCACCGAGAGCCCGCTGCTGGACGAGCGCAAGGTTTCGACCGGCGCGACCGTGAACGGCACCGAGCTGCAGGAGATCCCGACCTCCCGCGATCCCTGGACCATCCTGTCGACCACCCCGGGCGTCCTCGTTGACCGCGTCAACGTGGGCGGCAACGAGAGCGGCCAGCAGTCGGCCTACGTCGGCCCCGGCTCGACCGGCGGCAACTCGATCTGGGCGGTTGACGGCGTCGTCATCACCGACATGGCGGCCCTCGGGTCGTCCCCGTCGTACTACGACTTCGACGCCTTCCAGGAGATGCAGGTCACCACGGGCGGCACCGACACCACGATCGCCACCGGCGGCGTGGTCGTCAACATGGTGACCAAGCGCGGCACCAACCAGTGGCGCGGCAGCGGCCGCTACTTCCTCACCCCCGGCTCGCTCGAGTCGAACTCCAGCTTCAGCAACAGCAGCCTGCCCGCCGGGCAGACCACCCCGCGTACCGCCAACATCATCGACCAGATCACCGACTGGGGCGCCGAGATCGGCGGCCCGATCGTCAAGGACCGGTTGTGGATCTGGGGTTCGTATGGTGACCAGAAGGTGCACACCACGGCTTTCGGCGGCGCCACCAACAAGGCCGACCTGCCGACCTACAACGGCAAGGTCAACGCCCAGCTGGCGGCCAGCAACTCGCTGACCCTGTTCGTGCTGCAGAACAACAAGACGGTCAAGGGCCGCGACGCCGGCCCGGCGCGGCCGCAGGAGACCACCTGGGACCAGGGCCACAACGGCCCGAACCCGACCGCGGCCAAGGCTGAGGACACGCAGATCTTCGGCCCCAACTTCTACCTGACCGGCCTGTTCTCGGACGTCAACGGCGGCTTCGGCCTCGTCCCCGAGGGCGGCATCGGCCCGGTCACCTACGAGGACCCGCAGCACGTGTGGCACAACACCTTCGTCGACTACCAGGTCCTGCGTCCGCAGAAGCAGGGCAAGCTCGACGCCTCGACCTTCTTCAACCTCGGCAGCGTCAGCAACGAGTTGAAGTACGGCGCCTCCTACCGCCGCGTGGAGAGCGACTCGCTGTCCACCTGGGGTCCCGGCCTCATCCTGGCCAACACGATCTTCGGCCTCCCGGCCGGCGACAACGTCTTCATCGCCTCGCGCGAGGAGAACCTGAAGGTCCGCACCACCTACACCTCCGGCTACGCGCAGGACACCCTGACCGCCGGCAACCTGACCGCCAACATCGGCGTGCGCTATGACCTGCAGCAGGGCCATAACCTGCCGTCGACCCTGGTGGCCAACCCGTCCGACCCGGCCCTCCTGCCGGCTTTCAACTATACCGGCGGCGCCGCCGGATTCAGCTGGTCCGACTTCACCCCGCGCATCGGTTTGACCTATGCCCTGGGCAAGGACCGCAAGACCCTGCTGCGGGCCAGCTACTCGCGCTACGCCGACCAGCTCGGCGCCGGCTTCGCGTCGGTCCTCAACACCACCGGCGCGCAGTCCTACTACTACTTCCTCACCCCGGGTACCGGCCCCGGCCTGCCGGGCGTCCTCAACCCCGGCTTCGGCTACAGCGGCAACGTCAATCCGAACACCGGCCTGCCGCTGGCGTTCAACGCCGTCAACCCGAACTTCTCGGCGCCGCTGACCGACGAGGTCCTGGCCAGCGTCGAGCACGCCATCCTTCCCGAGCTGGTGGTCGGCCTGAACCTGACCTACCGCCATCTCTCCAACCAGGTGCTGACCGACAGGGAGGGCGGCAACGGCGACCTCCTGGTGTTCGACACCCCGAACCCGTTCGACCCGTCGACCCTGAACAGCGTCGGCCGGCCGGCCACCGCGGCGGACTTCATCCCGGTCACCGGCACGACCACCCTGCCCAACGGCCAGACGGCGAGCTACACCTACTACATCCTCAAGCCGAGCCTCAGCACCCGCAACGGCACCTACCTCACCAACGGCGACCAGACCTCGGACTACAAGGGCGCCTCGCTGGTGATCAACAAGCGCCTGTCCAACCACTGGATGCTGCGTGGCAACTTCACCTACTCCGACTGGACCGCCGGTGGCAACAGCGGCCTGCCTGACCCGACCGACTACCTGCCGGGCGGCAACCGCAACGGCGACCAGATCCTGGTCCAGAGCGCCGGATCGGGCCCCAAGCAGTACGTCTTCATCAACAGCAAGTACTCCTACAACCTGAACGGCATGTACCAGATCGCGCCGGACCGTCCGTGGGGCTTCAACATCGCGGGCAACTACACCGGCCACCAGGGCTATGCCGATCCGTACTTCGCCCAGGTCACCCTGCCGAGCAACTATGCCGGCGGTCCGCGCGAGAACATCCTCGTCGGCCGTCCGGACGCGCAGCGCCTCCCGGGCCTGAACGTGTTCGACGCCCGCATCGAGAAGGAGTTCACCTTCCAGGACTTCGGCCTCACCCTGGGAATGGACGTCTTCAACCTGTTCAACTCGTCGACGGTCACCCAGAGGGTCGGCGAGCTGGGCCTCTCGAACACCAACTTCGTCTACGAGATCCTGGCCCCGCGGGTCTACCGCTTCGGCGCCCGCATCAGCTTCCGCTGATCCTCGCTTCTCTTAGGCTGTTCCACTGCCGCCGGGGGCAACCCCGGCGGTTTTCTTTTTCCCCTGACGCGGAGTAAACTGCCGCCGCTCGCCCGCGGTCCGGCCCGGCGCCCGGCGCTGCCCGTTTCTGCCAACGGCGCTCCCCTGCCGCACCGCGGTTTGGCGTTCCCATCAACCCGCACTCGAAGGAGGTCATTCGCCATGTCGCGCATCGTGAGATCAGCGGCACTGGTCGCGCTCGTCCTGGTGTGCGCCTCGCCGCTTGCAGCCCAGGACTGGGCCGGACGCGGCCGGGCCCAGGGCATCGTCAAGGACGCGCAGGGCAACCCGGTCGCCGGCGCCAAGGTGACCCTGCGGCCGGGAACCGGCAGGGTCGAGCCCGACAAGCCGGGACCGCCGTCGATGAAGACCGACAAGAGCGGCCGCTGGTCGATCCTCGGCCTCTCCGACGGCAACTGGGGCGTGCTGATCGAGGCCGACGGCTTCATCGCCTCGGAGGGCCAGATCAACGTGGTGGGAAGCGGCCCGCCGGCGCCGCCGGTGGTCATCAACCTGAAGCCGGCCACCGGCGGCGGCACGGCCGCGCCGGGCGGCAAGCAGGAGCCGCCCAAGCCGTCCAAGACCTCGCTCGCCAACCAATCGATCGTCAAGGGCAACGAGCTGCTCAACGAGCAGAAGTACGCCGAGGCGCGCGCCGAGTATCAGAAGGCCCTGGAGCTGATCGAGAAGCCGGCCGACAAGCCGCAGCTGCTGCGCGCCGTCGCCAGCACCTACTACAAGGAGTCGAGCGAGGCGAAGAGCAAGGACGAGAAGGCGCAGAAGGTGGACCTGGCGGTGGTCGAGCTCAAGAAGGCGCTGGAGATCCAGCCCGACGACCCGGAGACCATGCAGCTGCTGATCAACCTCCTGGTGAGCGTCGGGCGTGACGCCGAGGCCCAGACCTACATCGCCAAGATGCCGGCCGGCAAGGTGGATCCCGACACCATGCTGAACATCGGCATCAAGTACTACAACGGCAAGCAGCTCGACAAGGCGCTCGACGAGTTCACCCAGGTCATCACTGCGAATCCCAACCTGCCCGACCCCTATTACTACCGCGGGCTGGTCTACCTGAACCTGGGCAAGACCGCCGAGGCCAAGGCCGACTTCAAGAAGCTCCTGGAGATCGACCCCAACAACAAGAATGCCAAGGAGGCCAAGGAATTCCTCAGCTCGCTCTGAGCCGGGGAATGCGCGGGCGGGCCGGCGCGGCGGCCCGCCCGGCCCTGCTCATCCTCCTCGCCATCCTGGGCGGCGCCTGCCGCCGCCCAGGCCCGTCCGCGGCCGGCCCCTTCCCCGGGGCGCCGGTCGTCCTGATCTCGATCGACACGCTGCGCTCCGACCACCTGCCGGCCTATGGCTACCGGGGGGTCGAGACCCCGGCCATCGATGCGCTGGCGCAGGACTCGGTGCTGGTCGAGCGCGCCTACAGCCATGTGCCGCTCACCCTGCCGTCGCACGCCTCGATCCTCTCCGGCCGCCTGCCGGCCGATCACGGGGTACGCGACAACATCGGCTACCACTTCGACGCCCAGCGCTCGGACTCGCTGCCCGTGGCCCTGCGGCGGGCCGGGTACGCGACCGGCGGCGCGGTGTCGGCCTTCGTGCTGCGCGGCGAGACCGGGATCTCCGGCGGCTTCGACTACTACGATTCGCAGGTGGACGTGCGGCTGTCGGGCGCCCTGGGCCAGAGCCAGCGCGCCGGCAACCTCACCGAGCAGCTGCTGCTCGGCTGGCTGCGCCAGGCCGCCCCGGGGCCGAAGCCGTGCTTCGCCTTCCTGCACCTCTACGAGCCGCACTCCCCCTACACGCCCCCCGAGCCCTTCGCCTCGCGCTACCGCGCCGTGCCCTACGACGGCGAGATCGCGACCGCCGATGCCATCGTCGGCGACTTCCTGCGCCAGCTGCGGACCCTGGGTCTCTACGACCGCGCCATCGTCGTGCTGCTCTCCGACCACGGCGAGGGGCTGGGCGACCACGGCGAGCGCGAGCACGGGCTGCTGCTCTACCGCGAGGCGCTCCAGGTGCCGCTGCTGCTCAAGCTGCCGGGGTCGCTCCGGCACGGCCGGCACGTGCACGCGCCGGCGCAGCTGGTCGACGTCTATCCGACCATCCTCGCGCTCCTCGGGCTGCCGCTGCCGCCGGGGCTCCCCGGCCGGCCGCTCCTCGATCTCGACGGGCAGGAGCAGGGGGGCGGACCCGGGCGCGAGATCTTCGCCGAGACCTTCTATCCGCGCCTGCACTTCGGCTGGAGCGACCTGTCGTCGCTGGTGCGCGGGCGCTTCCATTACATCCACGGGCCCGACCCCGAGCTCTACGACCTGGCCTCCGACCCGGGAGAGAGAAGCGACGTCCGGCTCGGCGAGCGACCCACCTTCAGCGCGCTGCGGCAGGACATCGAGGGGTTCCGTCACGGCCTGGCGGCGCCGGCGGCGGCCGACGCCGAGACGCGCCGGCGCCTCGCCTCCCTGGGCTATGCCGGCGGCACCCTGGCGGCCGGCGGCGGCGAGCGGCTGCCCGACCCCAAGGCGCA
>JASLEW010000116.1 GCA_030150965.1 Thermoanaerobaculia bacterium
GAGCCGGCCGGCGGGGCGGAGCGGGGGCGGCGGGACCGGGGCGGGGCGGGGGCGGCGGCGGCGGGACCGGGGCCGGCGCCGGATGAGGTGGTGGCGGCAGGGCAGCCGATCGAGGTGGACGACCCGGCGGTGTCCTCGCCATCCGGCGAGCCCTGCCTGCTGCCGCCGGTGGAGATCCAGCCGGTCGTCCGGGAGGACACCGCCGGCCGGCCGCGCATCGCCGGCCGGGTCAAGGTGGCCGCCGGCCCCTGGGGGCTGGAGGACGAATGGTGGGCCCCCACCCCCACGGGGCGCGACTACTGGGACGTCGAGCTCACCACCGGCGGCCTGTACCGCATCTACCGCGAGCGGGCCTCCGGGAGCTGGTACGCGGACGGGATGTACGACTGAAATTACGAGGTCACCGGTTCGATTCCGGGCCTTGGGCATCATGAAATGTCCAATAAAATCAGCGCTTTGTGCCGGTCTCGCGGCGACTTGTGCGTCGGTCGGTTGTGGCTTGGGCTGTCGCTGCGCTGTCGCAGACTGGCAGACTGAACTTCGCGGCGCTCAGCACTTGAAGAGCACGGCCAAGGAGACCTGGCAACTCGTCAACTGGCTAACCCACGCGAGAAGCGCAGACAAGACTGCGTCATCCATCGCTATTCACGCCTGCCAAACAGTCATTGGTCATTTCATACAGATTCTTGAAAGAAGTCGCACAGACAAGACGGAGGTGTGGCCGCTTTGCAAGTCACATGACGTAAGAACGCACTACGATGCCTCCATCCCGCCCGACGGTGATCATTATGTGAGTTGCGGCGTTTGCGGCTGGACGAAAGTTGCAAGCTTGGAAATTCCTATATACTGATGGTGGATGATCGCCGTCGATGAAAGCGCTCTGACCCTCGACCTCGACGCCTCGCCGCTGACCTCGAGCGCCACCGTTGCGAGCCGCTGACCCGCGCAGCGTAGGGCTCTGGCAAGACTGCCAGTGGCGGCCCACCACGCTGCCGCGGTGGCGGTAGAGATTGACATTCAAGGAGGTGTCCATCGTGGCAGACCTCGTGAGCCGCCAAGCGCACGAAAGGAGAAGCCACGATGGACAGCTTCGAGAGCTTGAGCCACGCGGCGTGGGAGTGCAAGGACCACGTCGTGCTCATCGCCAAGTGCCACCGGTTGGGGATTCCCGGCATGGACAAGGCGTGTAAACACCGAGGAGCAGTGTTGCCCGGGAGCGACCTTGCGAGCGGTACGGGCCGAGAATCCGATGACCTGGAGGGTCCAGATGGCGACTCGACTAGTACAGGGGACCGTCTTCGTCGCGTCAAGCTGTGTCGTCCTGAGCCTGGCCTGGGCGCTGGGCGGTGCCGGCAACGCCCCGGCAGCCGCCGCGGCCGGCACCAGTCAGGTGGGCACGGAGCCGGCGCAGGCCGCAGCGGGGTACGGCCGGCCGGCCGCGCCGGCGCCGCCGGCAGCCACACCCGCGGAGGACTCACTCGCTCCCCGCAGCCCGGGCGCCCACGATCCGAACTGGCGGCGCGACTATCCGCAGTACCAGCCGGCGGGGCAGGACCTCCTGCCCTTCCCGGTGCTGGCGCCGGGCGACATCACGCCGGTGGACCTCTACCGCTATGGCGGCCCGGGCGCCACGTCGTATGCATCCATCCAGGATGTCCCCGATTTCGAGCGGTTCTTCGTTCGACTGAGCGAGCAGAAACCGAAGGTGATGGCGCGGTGGAAAGCCTACATGGACCGCCGCTACGATTTCACCGGCAGGACCGATCCCGTGGCGACGATGACCCGTGGCAAGCCCCTCCCGGTGGGGCCGGTGGTGCGGCTTTCTGGCGAGCTCAGGCGTTGGGAGGACTTCGACGCCCTGGACCCGTCAGCCATTCTCGCCCGGGACCTTTTCCCGGAAGGCTTTCGTCCTCTCGCTCATCCGCTGCAGTCGACCGGCCACATGCTGTTTCCCGAGATCTGGCTGGCCCAGCACCCGGAGCATGAACGCTTCGACGTGGACTTCGACATCCCGGCGCCCTACCTGCCGGAGTTCCCGCCGCCGCTGTTCCTCACCACCCGTCCGGACCTGGGTGACGTGTCCCAGGGCTACGAGATCACCGAGGCCAACTTCCACCGGCTGTTCGACGGCATCGTGACCCCGGAGCAGTTGAAGGGCCTGGAAAAGCTGGTCATGAAGGCGAATACCAGCTGGTTCAACCAGACCAAGCACCGGCTGACCCGCCTCCCGTCACAGGGAGTGGCCTGTTTCGACTGTCACGTCAACGGTCATACCAACGGCGCGATCGAGATGGACCCCGGCACCCGCCCGACCCTCGCCCGCTCCCGTCTCGATACGCCCAGCCTTCGCGGCAACAACACGAACCTGCTCTTCAGCCTCAGGCGCTCGATCCGTTCGGTCGATCACTTCGCGGAGGTCGAGGAGTACTTCGATGGCGATGTCGGCCTCGCGCAGCAGATCGGCGGCCGCGACCTTGACCGAGCGACCACCAACGTGATGGGGGATTTCAACTCGATCATTGCCTATCCGCCGGCACCCAAGCTCGACCGTTTCGGCCGCCTCGACCGCGCCAAGGCGACCGCCGCCGAGCTGCACGGCGAGCAGCTCTTCTTCGGTGCGGCGCAGTGCGGGCAGTGCCATCCCGCGCCCTACTACACCGACAACCAGATGCACGACCTGCGGGTCGAGGACTTCTACCACGGGCGCGCCGAGGGGTGGGCGAAGACCTTCGCCCTGCGCGGGATCAGGGACTCCCCTCCGTACTTCCATGATGGACGGCTGCCGACGCTCGAGGATGCGGTGGAGTTCTTCAACCTCATCCTGCAGACGCGGCTGTCGCATCAGGACAAGGCGGACCTGGTGGCTTTCCTGCGCTGCCTGTGAGGTGCGGCGGGATGCCCGAGCCATGACCGGTGCCTCCGGCAGGGTTTCAGCCGGCGAGCTGGCCACAGCCTCCCGCCCGCAGCCGGGCGGGAAGGATCGCCCCAAGCCAAGCTGCGATATGGAGCGTGATCAAGGTCCTTCGCCTCTCTGGAACCTCGATCACCGCGCGGCGACGGCGATCGGACCACCGCGGCTCAGCCGGCGAGGCCGCGCACCAGGTGGAGGACTCGGTCGGTGACGAAGGAGGCTTCCAGCTGGTCAATGCGGAAGACCTCCTGCTCGCGCCGCCAACCCCAGATGTAGTCCACGCGCAGCTTGTCGGGCTGCTCCTCGATGAGGGCCAGTTCGAGGGCGCCGCGCTTGGCGGCGCCCAGCTGCAGCTCGAGGTCCAGGCGGATGCGCCGGGAGGACAACTCGCGCAGCCTGGTGAAATGGCCCTTGCGGTCGAGGTCCAGCATGCAGGCGCGCAGCGTCGGCACCACCACCGTGCGCATCAGCTCCTCGAAGCGATAGGCGTGGCGGTTGCGCTGGATGCGCCGTTCGCGTTCGTCGAAGCGATCCAGCTCGCGCCGGCTGTCGATGGTGCCCAGGAGCACCTGAAGCTCCCGGCGTTTGTCTTCGTCCAAGCGGTTTCTCCCCCACGGCGAGGGTGATCAGGTGCAACGCCATATTCTATCGCGCGTGCCCGCTGCAGGAATGCCGGTCTGTCGCCGGGTGATGGCATGCCTGCATCTTCCTACTATCATGCAGGCATGGGCCAGCACAGGCAGCTGACGATCCGAGGAGTGCCCGACGAGGTCGGTCGCAGGCTGGAGAGCGTGAGCCGGGCAAGAGGACAGAGCCTCAACGCCACAGTGCTGGAGATCCTCAGCAACGCGATGGGCGCGGATCACCGGCGGGAAAGACTCAGGCGCTACATGACGTGGACCGAAGAGGACATGGCCGACTTCGAGGCAGTGCTGGCAGCCCAACGCTCGACCCGATGACCCGCTCAGGCGCTGAGGGCCACGCCCGCCTGGTCCTCGACACCTCCGCCTAGCCGCGCTTCCGCGCGTCGACGAACGGGCTCTTCCTCTCATCGCGGCGCTCTGCGGGTTCTGTGTTACTCTGTAGCCACGGACTGGATGAGCGCGAGCTGACGGCGCCTCTGCTCCGGCCGGATTGCGTGCGCTTGGGGGAGCGCTGGAAGAGAGCGCCCAGGCGAACCATAAGGACAGACCACCCTCCTCTTCCCTTCCGACCCTCGGCTCCCTGGCACGCACGGACCCGCCAGGGGACGCGATGCAATCGTGGAATCCGCGCCGCACCGACACGGGGCGCAGGATGCGCGCTGATCGGGGCCCGTTGCACCGTGAACCCGGAGTTCGCGCTGCTGGATGGTCCCGGCCCGCCAAGAAGCACCTTGCTCACCACTTTGGAGAACCGACATGAAGCGACTCACGACTCTTGGTCTCGCGGGCCTGGCCTGCCTGCTGGTGGCCGCGGCTCCCGCGGCCGCCGCCGAATCGACGACGCTGTGCACGATGGAGTTCACGCTCAAGGGGTGGTCGGTGGGCTACGAGACCGCGAAGGGAGAGGGGACGATCACCTGCGACAACGGGCAGAAGGCAGCCGTCAGGCTCCACCTGGTGGGAGGCGGCCTCACCGCCGGTAAGTCGGCGGTCCGCGACGGCCGCGGGAAGTTCACCCAGGTGGCGGATATCAAGGAGCTGTTCGGCGATTACGCCGCCGCGCGCGCCGGCGCCGGCGCCGGTGAGTCGTCGGAGGCGCAGGCCCTGACCAAGGGAGAGGTCTCGCTGTCGGTGACCGGCAGGGGAACGGGCGTGAATCTCGGCGTCAGCCTCGGCAAGTTCACGATCAGCAAGAGCTGGTAGCCGGTGGGCGCGCCGCCTGCAAGGCGCCGCGCTCCCTCGCCCTGATCCGCCGCGAGCGCGGCAGGCGGAGCCTTGCCGGGGACCTCAGGGGCGGTGGGCGGTGATGGCTGCCTCCAGCTTGGCAAGGCGATCGGACAGCGCCGCGATCTCGTTCTTCTGACCGGCGATCTCGGCCTTCTGACCGGCGATCTCGCTCCTCTGGCCGGCGATCTCGGCGGTCTGCTGCGCGAGGAGCGCCGCCTGGCGGGCCAGGTCGGCATGCTGCTTCTGCACCTCGCCGAGGAGCATGGCGTTGACGAAATGGTAGCGGACGGTCAGCGGCTGCCCGTCGTCGCCGTATTGGACGAGTCCGGGATCGACCGCGGCCACCTCCTCGGCGATCAGGCCGTATTGCAGGACGCGCTGTCCGTCGTCGTAGGCCGCCTTGTAATGGAAGGTGACCGGACGCAGCTTCATCAGCTCGTCGCTCGCCGTGCCCATGTCGGCGACGTCTTCCTTGAAGCGCAAGGATGAGGTCGCCGTTCCCAGCTGCCCCGAGCTGTTGACGTAGACCGGAATTCCGGAGGAGCTGGTGACGCCGTGAACCCCGGCGATGAAGGCTTTCGATTGCACGCCCACCGCGCCGAGCCGCATGACGTAGCTTTCGCCGGCCACGCCGTAGTTTCCGAGCGCTGCTCCTGCAGCAGCAGCGGGATGGATCGAGGGCGCGTGGTCCAGGCTGTGCTACACTACAACCAGATAGGCACTCTCGTCTGGCGCATCGCCTCATACCACCTTCAGGAGGCTGCGAGTCATGCGAAGGATGGCGTTTCTTGCACTGACGTTGCCGCTTCTTGCCACTCCGGTCGTGGCAGGCTCCGACCCGGTGGCCGCCGATGCTGCCCAGGCGACGCGGCTCCCCGACCTGCGGTGCTTCTTCGTCCAGGGACGCTGCACGCCGGGCGGGGCTCCGACCGGTCAGACGCTGGCGAGCCCGGACCAGATCCACAACGTCTACGTGGACGGCTGGGGCCCGCCCGCGAAGGGCAGGATGGTGTGGAAGCACGTGGCGATGAGCGCCGAGTGGGTCGCCGCGGCCGGCATCCTGCCGGCGCCGGTCCACTGCGACACCTACCTGGCGTTCGTCAAGAGTCAGGCAGGGGTCCCGCAGGAGCTGTGGTGCATCGACGGCACCCGCCTCGTGCTGCTGTGGGAGATGCTCGACGCGACCCATGGCCGCTACTGGACCCGGCAGGACGGCAGCATGGGCCTCGTGCTCTTCGACGGCCGGTTCCGCACCGGCACGTTCCTGCTGAACACCACGGACGAGCAACACTTCGCCTGCAGCGGCGGCGCCGCGGTCAAGACCGACGTCAGTCCCGGCGTGATCGACATCGAGACCACCCTGGGACCTTTCGACATCTCCAACGGCCGCAGGAGATCCTCGACCGTGGCGACGCTGCGCCAGATGGGGATCGTGCCGGGCGCGGACACGGTCGCCGACGGCGTCGCGCTGCCTGCTTCCTGGATCCAGCAGGACGCCGCGGCCGGCCAGCTCAGCGGCGCCCAGCCGGTCTCCCTGCTCCTGCTCCAGGGATACTGGGCGGAGATCACCTGCCCCGAGGGGAGCGATCTCGCGGCCTGCGCCGCCAGCGCCGCGAACCGCGAGACGGTGTGGCTGGTGAGGGTCGGCGACGAGAGCTCCGGCTACGCGCGGTGGATGATCCAGCACAAGGACTGGAGCACCGGCGCGTGGGAGGATCCCGTCCTCGGCGGCATCGGCACGACCACGTCGGTGGTCTCCGAGGGCAGTGCGCCGCTGCTGCCGGCGGTGCCGTGCCGCTGACTTTCAGCGGGGCAGAGGGAGACCCGCGGGGCGCCCGGCGAACCGCCCGGGCGACGGGTAGTCCCCTCCGGCCGCCAGGAAACCTCCTGATGGCCTCTCGGCGGCTCAGCACCCCGGGAGCGGGCTCAGGCCTTGGAGCCAGCTCAGGTGGCCTTTCATCTGCTGGCGGCCGGCCCTGAGCAGGCGGTTGCCGATCACCTTGGTGGTGGTCGACAGGAGGGACGAGCCGCGCACGGCGTTGCCGGCGATGTTCTTCCAGGAGTAGAACCTCTCGTAGGCCTGGAGGACGCCCTGCTGCAGCTCGGCCGGGGTCATCCGCTTGGGGCGGAAGAGGACGAAGTTGCCGGCGCCGTAGTTGAGCTCGTCGCGGCCGGTCTCCTGGTTGCGGGTGGTGAGCAGGCGGCCCTGCCTGGCGAGCTCCCGGGTCTGCACCGTGCCGGGCAGCGGGTAGAGCGGCAGGAACTGGGCCGAGTCGAGGCGGGCGGCGATGGCGAAGTCGGCGGTCTGGGCGCAGGTGGCGTAGTCGTCGTGGTCGCTCCCCAGGACGAACATGCCGTGGACGTGGATGCGCTCGCGGCGCAGGCGCTCGATGCAGTCGCGGATCTCCTCGACCGTCTGGCGCTTCTTGAAGTCGATCAGGGTCTCCGGGTTGATCGATTCGAAGCCGATGAAGACCATGTAGCAGCCGGCCTCCTTCATCAGCTCGATGAACTCCTCGTCCTGGCTGAACTCCAGCCGCACCTGGGCGGAGAAGCGGAGACCGAGCCGGGCGTCGATCAGGTGGCGCAGCAGCTGCTTGCACCTGCGGGTGTGGGCGCTGAAGTTGTCGTCCACGAAGTAGACGTAGTTGCGGCCGGTCAGGCGGGTCTGTTGGCGGATGTCCTCGATCACCGCCTCGGGGCTGCGGAAGCGCATGCTGCGGTTGAAGATCTCGATGATCGAGCAGAAGGTGCAGTCGTAGGGGCAGCCGCGCGAGGAGGCGACCAGGGCGCCGGTCGGGAAGAAGCGCTGGAAGGGGCGGCGGTGGTACTCGCGGTAGCCCTCGATCAGCGATTGGTCGGGGATCAGGTCGATGTCCTGGAGGAGAGGCCGCTCGGCGTTGTGCAGGATCTCGCCGTCGCGGCTGCGGTAGGAGAGGCCGAGCACCTGCTCGACGTTGCCGGAGCCCTGGAGGAGCTCGTCGGTCAGCTCGGCGAGCGTCGCCTCACCCTCGCCGCGGATCACGTAGTCGCAGTGGTCGAGCGCCTCCTCCGCCATGTAGGTGACGTGGTAGCCGCCCATCACCACCGGCACCCGCGCCCGCTCGCGGATCTCCCGCGCCAGCCGGTAGCACTCCCGGACCTCGGCCGAGTTGACCGTCAGCCCGACCAGGTCCGACTCCAGGATGCGCGGCCAGTCCCAGCGCCGCAGGCTCTCGATGTAGACCCTCACGTCGTAGCCACGGTCCTTGAGCACCGTGGCGAGGAGCGGCAGGGCCAGGCCGGGGTAGGAGAAGGTCGAGTAGACGTTGGTGTTCTCGGGCTCGACCTTGATCAGGGTCACCTTCCTGCGTGCCATCGCTCGCCTCCTTGGGAGCGCTTGGGAGCGCCCGCACCCCCTGGTCAGAACGCCTGCACCGCCTGGTCGAAGCCGCGCGCGCCGACGGTCGAGAGCACCCGCCGCCGCGGCGCCGGATGGGACTGCTCGTACTCGGCCCGCAGCCGCTCGTCGGAGAGGAAACGGCCGCTCTCGTCGTAATGCCCCCGCTCGACCTCCTCGAGATAGGGGATGTACTGCTGCGCCTGCCTCCAGACGTGGCGGTAGACGTAGCGGCCGCCGTACATCAGCCAGAAGTCGTGCAGGCCGGAGCGCAGCAGGGTGCGGGCGACGTTGGTGCGCGAGTAGAAGCGCAGCATCTCGCGGCTCACCACGCGCTGGAAGGCGCTGGGGCGGATGCGCGGCATGAAGAAGGTGTAGTAGTGGCCCGGGAAGTAGTCCCAGTTGCGGTTGAAGTAGCGGTGGTTGGGGACCACCGTGCTCTGCCCGGGATACTCGCCGAGCGCCATCACGTTGATGCCGATCATCGAGTTGCGCAGCGCGAAATCGACGATGCGCACGATCGTCCGCTCGCTGTCGTTCTCGAAGCCGCCGATGAACAGGCCGAAGATGTTGAGGCCGAAGCTGCGGATCTTGCGGATGCTCTCCTCGATCTCCTGGAAGGTCTGCATCTTGGCGACGTTCGAAAGGGTGTCGTCGTCGAGCGACTCGATGCCGGTGCACAGCATGTCGAAGCCCGCCTGGCGGAGCAGCCGCAGCATCTCGTCGTCCTTGGCGATCTCGATGCGCACCAGGGCGGTGAAGTTCGCCCGCACCCCGGCGTCGATCAGCGCCCGCAGCAGGCTCTTGGTGTACCTGGCGTCGAGGCCGAAGTTGGCGTCGGTGATGTAGAAGGTCCGCGTCTTGAGCCAGGCGATCTTGTACTGCACGTCCTCGACCACCGCGGCGATCGAGCGCTTGCGGTAGCCGGTGCCGCCGATCTTGTTCTCGTAGCAGAACTCGCAGGGGAAGGGGCAGCCGCGCGAGGTCTGGACGAAATTCTCGTAGATCTTGCCCAGCCGCCACTGCTCGAACCAGCTCTTGCGCCGAAACCCCTTGAGCAGGCCGTAGTCCGGGATCAGGTCGATGTCCTGCATGAACGGCCGCGGCGGGTTGTGCACGTTCTCGCCACCCTCACCCCCCTCGCCACGGTGCCGCCACGACAGGCCGAGCACGCGCGACGGATCGCCGCCGGCTTCGAGGGTGGCCATGAGCTCGCGCGCGGTCTCCTCGCCCTCGCCGCGCACCACGTAGTCGAAGCCGTGGTCGAGCGCCTCGTCGGGCAGCACGGTGGCGTGGGGGCCGCCGGCCACGAAGACGGCGGACGAGGACCGGCGCAGGCGCTGGACCGTCTCGTAGACCCGGTTGGCATTGCCGACGCCGACGCTGAAGCCGATCACGTCGTTGTGCGCCACCTCGTCCTCGGGAAAGCCATTCATGCACTCGACGTAGGCGGTCACCGCGTGGCCGTGGCGCGCCAGGTGGGTCGCCACCTCCAGCGGCCCCATCTTCGGCATCAGCAGGTGCGAGGTCATGGTGTAGAGGCGGGCGTCGAGCTCGGAGATGCAGATCTTCATCGCTTTACCTCCTGGTGTCCGGGGTGCCCGGGACGGGGCCGGGCCTGACGCGGACCGGCGCGGAGCGGGCCGATCTGGCCGATCTCAGCATGGCCGCAGCTCACGCCGGCGCCGCGGTGGAGCCGAGCGGCGCCAGCCGCGGCGGGACGCAGGTGATGTTGTTGCCGACCGGCACCGGCAGCTCGAGCGGCGAGATGCCGAGCGTCTCGAGCGCGCGGTTGCCCTCCCTGAACGTCCACCGGCCGTCCGCCTGGACGCGGCGGATGAGCTGCTCGGTCTGCAGGTTGTCGCCGGCGTCGTAGAGCCCCTCCTCGACCTCCTCCAGGAAGGGCAGGTACTGCCGCATGCCCTTTTCGATCACCGACCACATGTAGCGGTGGGTGAGCTTCTCCTTGGCGTCGGCCCACAGGCCCCGCCGCACCGCGTCGGCGACCTGCGCCGGCGCGAACACCCGGCGCGGGGCATCGATCAGCGCCCGTTGCAGCTGCGACGGCCGCATGTGCAGCGGGAAGTGGGTGACGAAGTTGCCGTCGCTGTACTTCCAGCCCAGGAAGAGGCTGCGGTACCAGGGGACGATCGCCTCGTAGCCGCGGATCTGCTCCGGGTAGTGCCCCCAGATCGGGAAGAAGTAGGCGATGGTGAGCTTCTGGTCGAGCACGAACTGCACGGTGCGGTCGACGGTCTCGACAGTGTCGGTGTCGGCGCCGACCACGAAGGAGCCGGAGATGCGGAAGCCGAAGGAGTGGAGCTTGGCGATGGTCTCCACGATCCTGTCCACCGTCTGGTGCTTGTCGTAGCCGACCAGGGTCTCGGGCTGGACCGACTCGTAGCCCTGGTAGATCTGCGTCACCCCGGCCTGCCGCATCAGCGCCAGCAGCTCGTCGTCCTTGGCCACCTCCACCCGGGTCAGCACCATGATGTCGTAATCGAGCCTCTCCTCGATCATCCGCCGCAGCAGCTGCTTGGTGAACGGCCGCACCGAGGCGAAATCGTTGTCGACGAAGAGCAGCTCGCGGCCGTAGCGGCGCTTGTCGTGCAGGTCGCGGATCACGCTCTCGATCTCGCGCTTGCGGTAGCCGGACGAGAACATGGTGTTGACGATGCAGAAGGTGCACTTGAACGGGCAGCCGCGCGACGACTGCACGGTGAGCAGCGGCATCTTGCGCTGCATCACCTGATCGAGGAGGCTCAGCTTGCGGTAGCCGTGGATGAGCTCGAACCGCGGGACGGTCTCGAAGCTCCTGGGGCCGCCGCGCGGCGCCGTCCGCCGCACCCGGCCGTCCTCCAGGTAGGCGATGCCGGCGATGCCGGCGAGGGTGGCCGCATCGCCGCCCGCGGCGAGGGCGGCGATCAGCTCCAGCACCGTCTCGTCGCCTTCGCCGAAGACGACGTAGTCGGCGTACTCCAGGCACGACTCCGGGAAGTAGGTGGCGTGGGTGCCGCCGATCACGATCGGGATGCCCAGCTCGCGGCGGATCCGGCCGGCGAGCTGCCGCGTCTTGTCGGCGCCGGCCGAGAGCGTCGAGAAGCAGACCAGGTCCGAGCGCGCGATGGCATTCCAGTCCGGCGCCTTGACGTGCTCCATGAACACCGTCACGTCGTAGCCGGCGTCCGCCAGCACCGTGCCAATCAGCGGCATGCCGTAGTCCGGCATCACCAGGCGGAAGCAGAAGTCCGGGAACTCGCCGCTCAACTGGATGCAGCTGATGGTGCGGATCGGCCTCGGCATGCGGCACCTCCTTGCCAATGCGCGCGCCCGCCGCTCGCCTCAGGGGCCGGCGGCGGCGCGCAGGGTCTCGAGCGTGCGCTGGACCTGGGCGCCATGCTGCAGGCTGTGGATGCGCAGCCCCTGCGCGTAGGCTTTCCAATCCAGGGACGCTTCCGATGCGACGGGCTCCTGCGAGCCGTCGTCCCGTTGCACCTTGATCACCATGACGACGCGCGCCTCCGCCCCGGCGGCCGGCGTCTCCGGCGCCGCGTCGAACAGCCGATCGATGTCGCGGTGGATCCCTGCGAGCTCGCCGCGCAGCTCGGCCCATGGGCGCGAGAGCGGCGCCGGCGACAGGATCGAGGCCGGGATCGGCTCGTCCACCGCCCGGCCGGCGATGAGCGCCGCGAGCTGCGCCACGGCGGGGCGGTGGCTCTCCGCCAGGTGGTCGGCGATCTCGTGCACCGACCAGGCCGCGGGTGCCGGCCGGCGGGCGCGCAGCTCGGGAGGAACGGAATCGAGCAGGTCTTCGAGCTGCCGGAAGGCCGCGGCGAGGGACTGCCGGAGCTCCGCCTTGGGGGCGGCGGTGCCCTTGCGGTGGAGGTACTCGCGCGCGCGGACCTGCTCCGGAGCCGGGGTCATCGGCTCCCCGCGCGCCGGTGCGCGCGCCACCCGTGCGGGCTCTCCATCGTTGGAACCATGCGGCCGAGGCTCCCCGGCGCGATGCATGACCTGGTGTAAATACTCATACAGCCTATTGCCGGCGTGCCGGGCTGTCAAGGCGTCTCAGGTCCCCTCAAGGATGATAGGTCCCGGTGCGCCGCAGCTGGCCGGCCTCGACGCCCTGGTAGGCGCCGACCAGGCGGCCGACGTACTTCTCGTTGAACTCGCCGTCGTAGCGCAGATCGCGCTGCGCGATCCGGTCGAGCAGCAGGTGCTCGTCGCGGTCGTAGTACGGCGCTTCGATCTCCTCGAGGAACGGCACGTAGTCGCGCACCGGGCCCTCGAAATTGGACAGCGCGTAGCGCTGCGCCGCCAGGTGGGCCACCCGTTCCCAGCGCCCGCGGCGGATGAAGCCGGCGGCGCGCGCCGGGTTCCAGAAGCGGCGCTGCTGGTCGAGCAGAGCCCGCTGCAGCGTGCTCGGCTTCATCTGCATCGGGAAATGGGTGACGAAGTGGCCGTTGGCGTAATCCAGGCTCTTGAGGATCATGCGCCGCTTGTCCATCACCGGCTTCTCCTCCTCCGGCCACGACCAGGCGGAGATGAAATAGACGCCGTCCACGTCATGCTCCAGGCCGAAGTCCACCGCGCGCTCGACGGCGTAACGGTCGTCTTCGTCGTTGCCGGCCTGGAAGGTGATGGTGACCATCATGCCGTGGCCCTTGATGTTGGCGATGGCGCGCCGGACCTTCTCGATCGTCTGCTGCTTGTTCATCTGGATGAGGATCTCGTCGGAGAGCGACTCGGCGCCCATGTACAGGGTCTGGAAGCCGGCCTGCTTGAGGAGGTCCATGAGCTCGTGGTCCTCGGTGGCCTCGCAGCGGGTGAACCCCGAGAAGGTGCCACGGATGCCCTCGGCGATCATCCGCCGCAGCAGCTCCTTGGTGTATTTGCGGTTGGCGGTGAAATAGTTGTCGACGAACAGGAAGTAGCTGCCGTAGCGCAGCTTGTCCCTGATCTCGGCGATCATGTTGTCGAGGCTGCGCGTGCGGTAGCCGCGGCCGTACATCACCGGCGCGACGCAGAAGTTGCAGCTGAAGGGGCACCCTCGGCTCGCCTGGATGGCGATCCAGCGGATGCGCCGCTCGGTCAGCAGCAGCCGCCACGGTCCCCGCGTGTCGTAGCCCGCGACCAGCGACAGGTCGTGCACCACGTCGAAGTTGGCGACCGCGTCGCGCGCCGGGTTGTGCACGTGGCGCCCGCCGCTCTTGTAGGAGAGCCCTCGCACGCCTTCGAGGCCGCGCCCCTGCTCCAGCGCCCGGATCAGGTCCACCAGCGTTTCGTCGCCCTCGTTGCGGATGACGTAGTCGACGTGCTCCAGGCAGAGGTCCGAGAAGTAGGAGGCGAAGGTGCCGCCGTAGACCATCGGGATCCCGCACTCGCCGCGGATGCGGTCGGCGAGCGCGAAGGTCTTGTTCGCCGAGCCGGTGAGGCCCGTGAAGCAGACCAGGTCGGACTCCCGGACCCGGCGCATGTCGATCGGCGCGACGTGCTCGCAGAAGACCCTGACGTCCTTGCCCAGGTTGCGGACGACCGTGGCGACGACGACCATGCCGTAGGTCCGCGGCATGATGGTGGGGGTCGAGAAGTCGTTGTAGGCGGGATCGAGCTCGATGAACGTCACCTTCTCGATCGGCCTGGCCGGCACGAGTTGCATGGTTCACCTCCCGGAAAACGTGGATGGGTTGGGGGACCGGGACGGGGCCCGGAGGGCGGCGTGGTGCTCAGGATCGACGGAGCGCAGTCCGGCAGGTGGGTGCCGGCTGGAGGAGGGCCGCTGAAGGTGAGGAGGAGGGGCGTGGCAGGAGGCGCTGCGCGCGCGGGCGCAGCCTCCCCGTCGAGGGAATCCCTCGCCATACGGTGCTGGGGAAAGGCTGCAAGCCCGGTCATGGTTGAAGGCCCCACCCGCGCTGTGCCGAACATCCTATAACACTTCTACGCCGGGGCCAGAAGCCAGCGCACTGAAAAACGAAGCCCCCGGTCCCTCCGCGAAGGAGAGGCCGGGGGCCGAGGCTGCAACGGTGTTCCGTTCGGGCCTTACGGCACGAAGTGGCTGGCGGCGCAGGCGCTGTCGAGCCGGATGGCGTCGACACCCACGGCGTAGTGGCCGTTGGACGCCATCGTCGCGATCACGTACGCCTGGGCGGCGGCCGGATCGACCGGCGGCAGACCGGGGGCCGC
>JASLEW010000137.1 GCA_030150965.1 Thermoanaerobaculia bacterium
CCCGCCGCACCCTCGGCACCCTCCGATATCACCGCGCCGCGGCCGGCGGCCCGCGGCGTCATCCTGATCTCGATCGACACGCTGCGCTTCGATCACCTGGGAGCCTACGGCTACACCGTTCCCACCAGCCCCAACCTCGACGCCTTCCGCCGCGACGCGATCCTGTTCTCGGCCGCCATCGCCCAGGCCCCCTCCACCCTGGCGTCGCACGCCTCGATGCTCACCTCGCTGCTCGTGCCGCAGCACGGCGCATCGTTCAAGCGCGGCACCGGCCTGGCGCCGGCGGTGAGCACCCTGGCGGAGCTGCTGCGCGACCGCGGCCTGCGCACGCTGTCGTTCAACGAGGGAGGGCAGATCGCGCCGGAGTCGGGGCTCGGACGCGGCTTCAACCGCTACCGCTCCTCCTGGATCGGGCCCGAGACGGCGAGCCTGGCGCGCCAGGTCGAGATGGCCGCCGCCTGGCTGCGCGGCCATGCGGGGCAGCCGTACTTCCTCTTCCTGCACACCTACCAGGTGCATCACCCCTACATGCCGGACGCGCGCCACCTGGCGCTGGTCGAGCCCGCCCCCTACCACGGGCCGCTGCCCGCCGGCGCGACGCCGCTCTCGGTGCTGGATGCGGTGAACCAGGGCTTCCAGCCCCTGGCCGCAGCCGGCCTGCGCCACATCGTCGCCACCTACGACGCGCAGGTCCGCGCCATGGACGACGGCTTCGGCCAGCTGCTCGGCTTCCTGCGCCGGCAGGGGCTCTACGATGCGGCGACGATCGTCTTCACCTCCGACCACGGCGAGGAGTTCGGCGAGCACGGCCGCGTCGGCTGGCACTCGCACACGCTCTACGACGAGCTGCTGCGCGTGCCGCTGCTGCTCAAGCTCCCCGGCGGCGCCCACGGCGGCGAGACCGTGCGGCGCCAGGTGCGCAGCATCGACATCGCGCCGACGCTGCTCGCGGCCTGCGGGGTGGCGCCGCCGGCCGCGATGGCGGGGCGCGACCTGGCGCCGCTGGTCGAGCGCCGCCCCGAGGCGGCGCGCCTGGCGGTCGCCAACCTCGACGGCGGCGGCATCGCCGCCATCCGCGCCGGGCGCTGGAAGCTCATCGGCAGCCACCTCTTCGACCTGACGCACGACCCCGGCGAGACGGCGGACGTCTCCGCCCGCTATCCCGAGGTCGCCGCCTACCTGGACGGTCGCCGCCGGGCGCTGCTCGCCGCGGCGCCCGCGTGCTACGGCCCGCCCCTGCACCCCGGCGCCGCGGCCACGGCGGCGCTGCGCTCGCTCGGCTATCTCGGCGGCCCGCCCGCCGCCGCGGGAGACTAGGACCCGCGGCTTAAATCTCGATCAACAAACCCGTTTCAGCGCCTCCTCTTGTCTTTGCGGCAGCGGTTGAATAATAATCGCGCCACCCAAAGACCTGTGCTGACCAGGCTTGTGCGGTGGGAGTACTGGGAGGATTGCGATGTCCAACTTGGCGAGACGCGCGCGTCTCGGTGCCGTAGGTGTGTCCAACCGCATCCACAAGAGCGCGCCGCCTACCCTGATCGCCCTGCTGTCGCTCGCCGCCGGCCTCGGAGCCCTGGCGCCGCTGGCGCCGCCGACCCCGCTGGCCGCTCAGCCGCTGCTCAAGTCGGCGGTGCAGGTCGGCGCCGGCAACACCGTCCCGGCCGGACAGACCTTCGCCTACCGCCTGACCTACAACTGCAGCAGCACCTCCGGCCCGTGCCTCAACGCCCAGGTGGTGGACCTGCTGCCGGCCCAGCTGCAGTTCGTCTCCACCATCCCGGCCAGCCCGGCCGGCGACGTGGCGGCGATCAACGTCACCAACAACTTCATGGGCTCGGGCCGCACCCAGGTGCAGTTCGTGATGAACTCGCCGCTGCCCGCCGGCAACAGCGGCGACCTGCTGGTCAACGTCCGCTTCCCGGATGGCACGACGCCCAACGGCACGGTCGCCACCAACACCGCCGACGCCATCAACCTCGGCGCCACGCCGGGCACCTTCACCACGCCGCCGGTCGACGTCACCGCGACGGCGCAGCTCAACGTGACGCTCACCAAGACGCTGCTGACCAGCCCGGCGAACCTCGACATGCCGGTCTCCTACCGGCTGCGCATCGCCGTCGGCAGCAGCGGCGGCGACCTGGAGCTCACCGCCGTCGGCCCGGTCAGCGACACGCTGCCGGCCGGCGTGGTGTTCACCAGTGCCAGCCCGGCGGCGGACTGCGAGCCCGGCTGCGACGGCACCACGCCCGCGACCCTCACCTGGACCAGCCCGTGCGCCGTGCCGGTGGGCGCCGGGGGCACCTGCAACGTCCAGGTCAACGTCGTCTATCCCAGCACCACCTTCACCAACAACCAGAGCGTCACCAACAGCTTCACCGCCACCGGCACGCCGCTCGGCGGGGCGGCGCAGAGCCTGGGCACCGGCATGGTCACCCACAAGGTGGTGACCTTCGTGCCCAACCCGAGCGCCGGCCTGAGCAAGGACATCGCGGGGGGCAGCCCCAACCCGCCGACGCTCGACCAGACCTTCAGCTACGAGCTGGTCCCGTCGAACAACGGCAACGAGCCCCTCGACGGCATGACGGTCGTCGACACCGTGCCCGTCCAGCTCCAGGTCGCCAGCGTCACGACCGGCGCCTACAACAACCTGAGCGACTTCGCCGCCGGCGTGGGGGTGCAGGTCACCTACGAGAAGAACACCGCGCCCGGCGTCTTCACCCTGTGGGGCAGCTCGCCCAACACCGCGACCAACACCACCCTGACGGCGCCGCCGCCCGGGCTCGGCGCCGGCGAGTACATCACCCGCATCCAGTGGAGCTACGGCCAGGCGCAGCCGGGGATGAGCGCCAGCACCCGGCCCCAGATCACCGGCCAGATCACCAACCCCGACAACGCCGGCAACCCGGTCGCCTTCGGCAACTCCATCCAGAACTGCGCCGCGCTGGCCGCGGTCTTCACCGCCGGCCCCACCAACGTCAGCCGCACCTCCTGCAACACCTTCACCCTGAGCGGCCCGTTCGTGCAGCTCAACCCGGGCAAGGACAACCTCTCGGGCGGCGGCCCCTTCGACCCCGGCCAGACGGTCAGCTGGCGGCTGCGGGTGCGCAGCGCGCCGCAGTCGAGCGACCCGGCGCCGCTCCAGGGCGTCACCGCCGTGGACCTGCTGCCGGTGGACCTGGTCTTCGTCAGCTGGACCTACGACGACCAGGGCACCGGGCTGCCGGCGCCGCAGGTCTTCCAGCAGATCCCCAACTTCAACGGCAGCGGCCGGACGCTGCTGCGCTGGCAGTGGAACGCCGGCAGCGGCAGCCTCGGCGTCAACCAGCAGGTCTTCCTCAACATCGCGACCACCATCCGCTCGGGCGCCAGCAGCGGCTCGCTCACCAACACCTTCGACCTGACGTCGAACAACCCCGGGCTCGGCCTGCGCTGCTCCGGCTCGTCCACCCCGGACAGCCAGAACCTGGTGGGCGACGGCAACCTGACCGAGACGCTGTGCACGGCGAGCGGCACGGTCACCGTGGCGCCGATCGCGCAGCTGGTCTCGAACAAGCAGGTGCGCGGCGTCTGCGACACCAATTTCACCGCGTCGTCGAATGGCACGCTCGTCGGCGGCGCGCTCCAGTACCAGCTCCAGGTGCAGAACGTCGGCACGGTGCCGATGCAGAACATGGTGATCATCGACATCCTGCCGTTCGTCGGTGACACCGGGGTGCGCGACACCAGCCCGCGCGGCTCGCAGTGGACGCCGCTGCTGGTGGCGCCGATCTCGCCGCCGGCCGGCACCACGCTCTACTACTCGACCTCCGGCAACCCCTGCCGGCCGGAGGTGGGCGGCCCGACCAGCGGCTGCGACGCGCCCAACTGGACGACCGTGCCGCCGGTGCCGATCACCGCCGTGCGCTCGTTCAAGCTGGAGTTCGGCAGCCGCGTGGTGGGGCCGTTCGACTTCGTGCAGTTCGTCTTCTCGCTCACCGCGCCGGGCAACATCCCGGCCGGTTCCAGCGCCTTCAACTCCTTCGCCTACCAGGCGGACCGCGCCGACGGGCTGGGGTCGCTCGCCGCCGAGCCGCAGAAGGTGGGTATCGCGCCGGGCAGCTGCACCGCCGCGGCGCTCGGCGACTTCGTCTGGGCCGACGTCAACGCCGACGGCATCCAGAACGACGGCCCGACCGGCCTCAACGGCCTCTACGTGCGCCTCTTCAGCCCCGGCGCCGACGGCGTGCCGGGCACCCAGGACGACGTGCTGCTGGCCAGCACGGTCACCCAGCCCGGCCCCGACAGCGCGCCCGGCTGGTACAGCTTCCCCGGCCTCGCGCCCGGCACCTACTTCGTCTGCATCACGCCGCCGGCGACGTTCGTGTTCACCAAGCCCAACCAGGGCTCGCCGGGCCAGAGCTCGGTCGGCAACCCGGTGACCGGCTGCTCGCCGGCGGTGACCCTGGCCGCCGGCCAGACCGACCTCAATGTCGATTTCGGCCTCGTCGCCACCCAGCTCGCGGCGCTCGGCGACTACGTCTGGTTCGACCGCAACGCCGACGGCATGCAGAACGAGTCGGTGTGGGACGGCGCCAACGGCGTCACCGTCAAGCTCTACGTGGACAACGGCGACGGCGTGCCGCAGCCGGGCACCAGCGACCCGCTGGTCGCCACCACGGTGACCGCCGACGACGTCTACGGTCACCCCGGCTACTACCGCTTCGACGGGCTCACCCCGGGCCTGCCGTACTACGTGCAGTTCGTGCGGCCGGGCTCGGCGACCGCCTTCACCACCCGGCACGCGGGCACCGATCCGACGGTGGATTCGGACGCCGACACCACGACCGGCCTCACCCAGATCGTCACCCTGGCTCCGGGCGAGTACAACAGCACGCTCGACGCCGGCCTGATCGCGCCCTCCGGCGTCCTGGCGCTCGGCGACCAGGTGTGGCTCGACACCAACAACGACGGCATCTTCGAGCCGCAGAACGGCGAGACCGGCATCGACGGCGTGCGGCTGGACCTCTACTTCGACGCCAACCACGACGGGCTGCCGACGGTGGACGAATACTCGGGCTCGACCTTCACCGGCACGGTGGCCGGCTTCTCCGGCCGCTACCGCTTCAGCAACCTGGCGGCGGGCGACTACATCGTGGTGGTGAACCCGGGCAACTTCACCGGCAGCGGCGCCCTGGCCGGCCTGGTGTCGAGCACCGGCAACGACCCGGCGCCGAGCCCCAACAACGACGTGGACGGCGACGACAACGGCACCAACATCGGCTCGCTGATCGGCACCCTGCCGGTCACCCTCACCCCGGGCGGCGAGCCCACGTCGGAGGACGGCGACCCCAACACCAACCTGACGGTGGACCTCGGCTTCATCCCGGCGGCGCCGGCGGCGCAGCCCAAGTACGACTACGGCGACGCGCCGGACGTTGGCGCCGCCACCGGCACCGGCAGCTACAACACCACCGCCCTGCACGGCGGCCCCTTCCACCTGCTGGGCGTGCCCAACGCGCCGTTCCTCGGCTCCTGCGTGGACGCCGACGACGGCACCAACCAGGACCCGCTGGCGCGGGCCGACGACGTGACCGGGTCGGCCACCGTGATCGGCACCTGCACCGCCGCCGGCGACGAGGACGGCGTCAGCTTCACCGGGCCGTTCACCCCGGGCGGCACCGCCGCCTTCACCGTCACCTCCGGCGGGCCGACGCCCTGCGTGCTCAACGCCTGGGTGGACTGGAACCGCGACGGCGTGTTCGGCGACTCGGCCGGCGAGCAGATCGCGACCGACCTGACGGTCGCGACCGGTTCGCCGGTGACCATCAACGCGCCGGTGCCGGCCGGCGCCGAGCCGGGCGTCACCTACGCCCGCTTCCGCTGCTCGTCCGCCACCGGCCTGGGGCCGACCGGGCCGGCGCCGGACGGCGAGGTCGAGGACTACGTGCTGTCGGTCGTCGGCTACGACTACGGCGACGCGCCGGACACCTACGGCACCACCGGCCCGACCGCGGCGCGGCACCTGGTCAACCCGCTCGCGCCGCCGCTGATGCTCGGCCACTGCGTGGACACCGAGCCGGACGGCCAGCCCAACGCCACCGCCACCGGCGACGACAGCTCGGCGAGCAACAACCGCATCGGCTCGTGCGCCAACGACGAGGACGGCGTGACCTTCACCACGCCGATCTCCGCCTGCGCCACGGCGCAGGTCAACGTCTTCGTCACCGGCACCGGCGGCAAGCTCGACGCCTGGCTGGACTTCGCGCAGAGCGGCACGTTCGGCGGCGCGGGCGAGCAGATCTTCGCCAGCCTCCCGGTCAACCCGGGCAACAACGCGCTGAGCTTCCCGGTGCCCTGCACCGTCGGCACCGGCGTCACCTACGCCCGCTTCCGGCTCTCCTCGGCCGGCGGCCTCGGCCCCACCGGCACCGCCGGCGACGGCGAGGTCGAGGATTACGCGGTCAACCTCTTCCAGGCCGACTTCGGCGACGCGCCGGACAGCTACAAGACGCTCTTCGCCAGCGGCGGCCCCTATCACCGCATCGTGCCCGGCTTCTCGCTCGGCGCGACGGTGACCGCCGACAGCGACGGCAAGCCCTCGGTGGGGGCCAACGCCGACACCGGCGACGACGGCGTCACTTTCCCGGCCGGGAGCCTGGTGGCCTGCTCGACGGTGAGCCTGCCGGTGACCCTCACCAACACCGCGGGCATCGCCACCCCGCTGCTCGACGCCTGGATCGATTGGGACGGCGACGGCGCGTTCAACGATCCGCGCGACCGCATCGCCACGTCGCTGGCGCTCGTCGCCGGCAGCAACACGGTGACGGTCAACGTCCCCTGCGACGCCAAGTCGAAGCTCACCTACGCCCGCTTCCGCCTC
>JASLEW010000452.1 GCA_030150965.1 Thermoanaerobaculia bacterium
GCCGCCGGCCGCGGCCCCGCCGTTGCCGCGCCGGCGGCCGTTGCCCCCGGGGCCGCCGCCCGCCGCCCTGCCGTTGCCTTGCGCGGCTGGCGGGGCGGCGCTGTCGGCGCTGTCGGCACTCTCGGCGCCATCGGCGCTATCGGCGCCATGGCCGCCCGCGCCGCTCCTCACTCGATGATCCGCGAGGCCGCCGCGGCGCGCGCCTGGCGCGAGCGGCGCAGGTCGCGCGTGATGTTGGTGCGCTTGAACCAGCGGTCGTTGCCGTCGTAGCGCGCCTTGAAGGCGCGGCGCCCGTGCACCGACTTGCGGTTGTCGATGAACACCACGTCGCCCGGCTCCAGCACCACGTCGCCGAGCCGGGCATCGAGCGCCCGCACCAGGGCGTCGAAGGCGTGCTGGGCGCGCGGGTTGCCCTGCACCTCGGTCATGAAATAGGGATCGATGCGGATGTAGGGCGAGGCCGGGTCGCCGGAGAGCAGGGCGATCTTCTCCGGCTCGCGCTGCATCTGCGCGATGCGGCTGAACTCGTGGCCGTTGTTGGCGAGCTGCGCCTCGACCGCGTTCTCCGGCCGGTGCGAGTTGTCGGGCAGGATGACGAAATGCGGCTCGAACAGCGTCCGCCAGTCCTCGGCGTCGAGCCGCAGCCCTTCGAGCGAGGCGAAGGTGGTCGGCACGCGGTCCGGGTTGCGCAGGCACATCATCGCCAGGTAGTCGCCGTGCAGCGGATGGAAAGCGTCCTCGGTGTGCCACCAGATGGTCTGCTCGCTGCCGGTGCCGATCTGCTCGTTCTCCATCCCCTTGATCGGCATCACGTCGTGGATGATCCGCCCGCCCTGCTGCGTCTTCCAGCCCATGCACTCGCCGAGCAGCGAGCTGGCGAGGACGAAGAACATCTCCTCCTCGAGCGCCGGCGAGCGGCCCTCCGCCGGCCGGTACCAGTGCTCCGGCGTGCGGCCGATCTTCGCCTGGTCCACCGGGTAGCCGCTGATCACGAACAGCGCCCCGTCGGGCTCGGTCAGGCGAAAGGTGTTGAGCGCCGCGCGCAGCCGGCGCGGCAGCTCGTGGGCGAGCAGCGTCGCTTCCATCAGGAGCTCGGGATCCTCCGCCGAGCCGTAGGTGCGGGCGAGCGACGCCAGCAGCTGCTGGATCACCAGGACTTCGTCGCTCTGCAGCGTGAACCTCTGCATGGAAGGGGTCCTTTCCAAGCGGCGCACGGCGGTGCGCGGCATCGCGATTATTCTAAAGATGACGCGCCAAGCCGCTGCCGCCCGGCCGCCGCACCGCAGCCGCCGGGCCGTGAGGCCACGCCATCACCGGCATGCTTCGTCAGTAGCAGTGCGGGCCGGCCGGCGGAGAGGGACACTTGGCGCGCCACGCGCGCCGTGCCGCGGTGCTTCCACCAGCGCGAGCTTTCGTCTATCATTTGTCACCGATATTGTTCAGCTGACGCTTCGTTGAGGGAGATGAAGCCATGGAAAATTTGCTTGCCGACTTACGCTACGCGCTGCGCATGCTCGCCCGGCGCCCCGGCTTCACGCTGGTGGCGGTGCTGTCGCTCGGCCTGGGGATCGGCGCCAACGTCACCATCTTCAGCCTGGTGGACGTGCTGCTGCTGCGCTCGCTGCCGGTCAGCGACCCGGCGCACCTGGTGAAGATCTACACCGTCGACGCCAGGAACCCCAGCGTGCCGGTGCCGATGCTGTCGCACCTCAATTGGAAGGATTATCGCGAGCAGGCGCGCTCGTTCAGCGGCATCCTCGGCTATGACACCAACCCGGTCAGCGTGGTGACCGCGGGCGATGCGTTCATGGCCAACGGCCAGCTGGTGTCGGACAACTACTTCGACCTGCTCGGCGTGCGCGCCGCGCACGGCCGCACCTTCACCCGCGAGGAGGGCACCAAGGAGGGGGCGCACCCGGTGGCGGTGGTGTCCGACCACTTCTGGCGCCAGCAGCTGGGCAGCGACCCGGCGGCGGTCGGCCGCACCCTGACGCTCAACGGCCATCCCTACACCGTCGTCGGCATCGCGCCGGCCGGCTTCGCCGGCGGCGACCTCGGCACGCAGATCGACATCTGGGTGCCGATGGCGATGAACCGCCAGATCTCGCCCGATCCCACCGTCAACTGGTACAACACCCGGCGCGGCCTCTTCATCAACGCCATCGCCCGGCTGCGTCCGGGGGTCTCGGTGTCCGCCGCCCAGGCGGAGATGACCACGCTCGCCCGCCACCTGGAGCAGGAGTATCAGAAGGCCAACCATGGCCGCGGCGTGGTGCTGGTGCCGCTGGCGCAGGCCACCCTGCCGCCCGGCCAGCGCGAGCAGATGCGCGGCGCCTCGCTGCTGCTGCTCGGCGTCGTCGGCCTGGTGCTGCTGGTCGCCTGCGCCAACGTCGCCAACCTGCTGCTGGCGCGCGCCCTGACCCGGCAGCGCGAGATCGCCGTCCGCCTGTCGCAGGGGGCGCGGCGCGGCCGCATCATCCGCCAGCTGCTCACCGAGAGCGTGGTGCTGGCGCTGTTCGGCGGCGCGGCCGGGCTGCTGCTGATGAGCTGGGCCGACCGCGCCCTGACCGCCTTCCTCGCCGCGCTGCCCAACCCGATGGTGGTCGATCTCGGGGTGGACACGACGGTGCTGCTGTTCGCCCTCGGCCTGACCCTCGCCACCGGCCTGCTCTTCGGCCTGGTGCCGGCGCTCCAGAGCACCCGGCCGCGGCTGGTGACGGCGCTCAAGACGCAGCCCGCGTCGGCGGCGCCGCGCCACGGCCTGGGGCTGCGCGGCCTGCTGGTGGCGGCCGAGGTGGGCCTGTCGCTGGTGGTGCTGATCGCCGCCGGCCTGTTCGTGCGCAGCCTGGGCGCGGCGCGGCGCATCGATCCCGGCTTCGACACCCGCCACCTGCTGGCGATGTCCTTCGATGCCGGCCTCTACGGCCTGAAGCAGGACCGCGGCGAGCAGCTGTTCCGCGGCGTGCGCGAGCAGATCGGGGCGCTGCCGGGGGTGGCCGGCGTCGCCCTCGCCCAGGCCGGTCCGCTCCAGCAGGCGGTGGTGCGCTCGATCTTCGTCGAGGGGCACGAGAACCCCGAGGATGGGCTGCTGGTGCAGGTCGATGCGGTCGAGCCGGCGTTCTTCCGCACCACCGGCATCCCGCTCATGGCCGGCCGCGCCTTCACCGACGCCGACCGCACCGGCGCCGCCTCCGTGGCGGTGGTCAACCGCACCCTCGCCGACAAGTTCTGGCCGCACCAGGACGCCGTGGGCCAGCGCTTCCACTACCATGGCGGCAAGCCGATCGAGGTGGTGGGGGTGGCGCGCGACGCCAAGTACACCAGCGTGTCGGAGGCGCCGCAGCCCTACGTCTACCTGCCGCTGGCGCAGCACTACGCGGCGGCGGTGACGCTCCTGGTGCGCGCGGCCGGCGACCCGGCCGGCCTGCAGCCGATGGTCGAGCGCCGGATGCACGACCTCGCGCCCGGCATGCCGCTGGTCGGCTCCGGCCCGCTCGCCGCCCAGCTCAACGCCTCGCTCTGGGGGCTCCGCCTCGGCGCCTCCCTCCTCGTCCTCTTCGGCGTCCTGGCGCTGGTGCTGGCGGCGGTCGGCATCTACGGCGTGATGTCGTTCACCGTCGCCCAGCGCGCCCGCGACATCGGCATCCGCATGGCGCTCGGCGCCCGGCGCAACGCGGTCCTCGGCATGGTCATCGCGCAGGGCATGGTGCAGGTGGCGATCGGCATCCTCGCCGGCCTGGCCGGCGCCTGGGCGCTGAGCCGGGTCGCCGGCAACCTGCTGATCGGCACCAGCCCCACCGACCCGGTGGCCTTCGTCGTCACGCCGATCCTCCTCGCCCTCTTCGCCCTGGCCTCGATCTACGTCCCCGCCCGCCGCGCCACCCGGGTCAGCCCGACGGTGGCGCTGCGCAGCGAGTGACCTGAGCCCGGCGGCGCCGCGCCGGCCCCCGCCTCCCGCCCCTGCCGGGCGGCGGCGGGGGCCCGCGCTTGCGCCGGCCGAATCCGTGGCGCTACGATCGGGCCGCGAGCTTCGCCACTTGCCGGCACGCTGCCGCGGAGGAGGGCCATGGCCACCGTCGGGCTTCTCGTCAACGAAAAGAGCCACGTCGTCGAGGTCGAGCCGCGCACGCTGCTGGTCGAGCTGCTGCGCGAGAAGCTCCGGCTCACCGGCACCCACGTCGGCTGCGACACCAGCCAGTGCGGCGCCTGCACCGTCTGGGTGGACGGCAGGTCGGTCAAGAGCTGCACCATGCTGGCGGTCGAGGCCGACGGCGCCTCGGTGACCACCATCGAGGGGCTGGCCGGGCTGGCGCCGGCGGCCGGCGGCCTCCACCCGATGCAGGCGGCCTTCCACGCCTGCCATGGCCTGCAGTGCGGCTTCTGCACGCCGGGCATGGTGATGAGCGCCGGCGAGCTGGTGCGGCGCAACCCGCACCCGAGCGAGGCCGAGGTGCGGCACTGGCTGGAGGGCAACCTCTGCCGCTGCACCGGCTACCACAACATCGTCCGCGCGGTGCTCGCGGCCGCCGAGGCGATGGCGGCGGGCGGGCCGGCGGAGGGCGCCCTGGCGCCGGCAGCCCAGGCCGGAGGCGGGCGATGAGCGGCCCGGAGGGGATCGGCGCCTCGGTCGCCCGCCGCGAGGACCGGCGCTTCCTGGTGGGGAAGGGGCGCTACACCGACGACCTGCGGCTGCCCGAGCAGTCCTGGGCGGTCTTCGTGCGCTCGCCGCACGCCCACGCCGCCATCCGCGGCATCGACACCGCGCGCGCCGCGGCGGCCCCCGGCGTCCTCGCCGTGCTGACCGGCGCCGAGGTGGCGGCCGACGGCCTCGGGGGCATCCCCTGCGGCTGGCAGATCAAGAACAAGGACGGCTCGGTGATGGTCGAGCCGCCGCACCCGGCGCTGGCGCAGGGCAAGGTCCGCCATGCCGGCGACCCGGTCGCCATGGTGGTCGCCGCGACCCGCGCCCAGGCCCGCGACGCGGCGCAGCTGGTCGAGGTCGATTACCAGCCGCTGCCGGCGGTCGCCCACCTCGCCGCCGCCACCGCCCCCGGCGCGCCGGCGGTGTGGGACGAGGCGCCGGGCAACGTCTGCTTCGACTGGCACCTGGGCGACGGCGCGGCCACCGAGGCGGCCTTCGCCGGGGCGGCGCAGGGCGGGCGCGTGGTGAGCATCGACCTCACCAACAACCGCGTCGCCCCCAACGCCATCGAGCCGCGCGCCGCCAACGGCCACTACGACGCGGTCGAGGACCGCTACACCCTCTACACCACGTCGCAGAACCCGCACCTCATCCGCCTGCTGCTCGGCGCCTTCACCCTCAAGGTGCCGGAGCACAAGCTGCGCGTCGTCGCCCCCGACGTGGGCGGCGGCTTCGGCTCCAAGATCTTCCACTATGCCGAGGAGCTGCTGGTCCTCTGGGCGTCCCAGCGGGTCGGCCGCCCGGTCAAGTGGACGGCGGAGCGCAGCGAGTCGTTCCTCTCCGACGCCCACGGCCGCGACCACCTCACCCATGCCGAGCTGGCGCTCGACGCCCAGGGGAAGTTCCTCGGCCTGCGGGTGCGGACGCTGGCGAACATGGGGGCCTACCTCTCCACCTTCGCGCCGGCGATCCCCACCTACCTGCACGCCACGCTCCTCTCCGGCCCCTACGTCATCCCCGCCATCTACGCCGAGGTGAAGGCGGTCTTCACCCACACGGTGCCGGTGGACGCGGTGCGCGGCGCCGGGCGGCCCGAGGCCACCTACGTGCTGGAGCGGCTGGTGGACAGGGCGGCGCGCGAGCTGGGCATCGACCGCGTCGAGCTGCGGCGGCGCAACTTCATCCAGCCGGACCAGTTCCCCTACCAGACGCCGGTGGCGCTGCAGTACGACACCGGCGACTACGAGCCGACGCTCGACCTGGCGCTCCAGGCGATCGACCACCAGCACCTCGACGCCCGGAAGGCGGCGGCGCGGGCGCGCGGCAGGCTGCGCGGCTTCGGCGTCTCCACCTACATCGAGGCGTGCGGCATCGCGCCCTCGGCGGTGGTGGGCTCGCTCGGCGCCCGCGCCGGCCTCTACGAGGCGGCGACGGTGCGCGTCCATCCCACCGGGTCGGTGACGGTCTTCACCGGCACCCACAGCCACGGCCAGGGGCACGAGACCACCCTGGCGCAGCTGGTGGTCGAGCGGCTCGGCGTGACGCTCGACAACGTCGAGGTGGTGCACGGCGACACCGACCGCATCCCGTTCGGCATGGGCACCTACGGCTCGCGGTCGGCGGCGGTCGGCGGCTCGGCGGTCTACAAGGCCATCGACAAGATCGTGGACAAGGGCAGGAAGGTGGCCGCGCACCTCCTGGAGGCGAGCGTCGCCGACGTCGAGTTCGAGGGCGGCAGGTTCCGCGTCGCCGGCACCGACCGCGAGAAGAGCTTCGGCGAGGTCGCCTTCGCCGCCTACGTGCCGCACAACTACCCGATCGAGACGGTGGAGCCGGGGCTGGAGGAGGGCGCCTTCTACGACCCCAAGAACTTCACCTATCCGGCGGGCTGCCACGCCGTCGAGGTGGAGGTCGATCCCGAGACCGGGGTGGTGGAGGTGGTGGACGTGGCCATCGCCGACGACGTGGGGGTGGTGATCAATCCGATGATCGTGGACGGCCAGGCGCACGGCGGCCTGGCGCACGGCATCGGCCAGGCGCTGCTCGAGGAGTGCGTCTACGACGAGCAGGGCCAGTTGCTGTCGGGCTCGTTCATGAGCTACTGCATGCCGCGGGCGGCCGACCTGCCGTCGTTCAAGGTGGGCAACCACGTCACCGCCTGCACGCACAACCCGATCGGCGTCAAGGGGGTGGGGGAGGTGGGCGCGATCGGCGTGCCGCCGGCGGTGATCAACGCCGTGCTCGACGCCCTGGAGCCGCTCGGCGTCACCCACATCGACATGCCGGCGACGCCGGAGAAGGTCTGGCGCGCCATCCAGGCGGCGCGGTCCGGCCAGGCGGCGCCGGCGGCGGCGCCGGCGGAAGGAGCCCGCGCATGAAGAACTTCGACTTCCACCGGCCGCGGTCGATCGGCGACGCGGTGACGCTGCTGCGCGGCCGCGAGGCGGCGAAGCTCCTGGCCGGCGGGCAGAGCCTGCTGCCGGTCCTCAAGCTCGACCTGGCGGAGCCCTCCGACCTGGTGTCGCTCGCCGGCATCGCCGGCCTGCGCGACATCCGCGCGCTGCCGGGCGCGGTGGAGATCGGCGCCCTCGCCACCCACGATGCCGTCGCCACCTCGGCCGAGGTGCGGCGGCTGATCCCGGCGCTCGCCGCCCTGGCCGCCGGCATCGGCGACGCGCAGGTGCGCAACCGCGGCACGATCGGCGGGTCGCTGGCCCACGCCGATCCGGCCGCCGACTACCCGGCGGCGGTCCTGGCCCTCGACGCCACGATCGTCACCGACCGGCGGAGCATCGCCGCGGGCGACTTCTTCACCGGCCTGTTCAGCACCGCGCTGGCCGCCGACGAGATCATCACCGCCGTGCGCTTCCCGGTGCCGGAGCGCGCGGCCTATGCCAAGTTCCCCAGCCGCGCCTCGAAGTACGCGGTCGCCGGGGTGATGGTGGCGAAGACCGCGGCCGGCGTGCGCGTGGCGGTGACCGGCGCCGGCGCCAGGGCGTTCCGCGCCGCCGCCTTCGAGCAGGCGCTCGGCGCCGGCTTCAGTCCGGCGGCGGTGGACGGCGGGGGAGGCACGGGACCCGCGGTCGATCCCGGCGCGCTGCGCTCGGACGGCGAGGCGAGCGCCGAGTACCGCGCCCACCTGGTGCGGGTGATGGCGAAGCGCGCCGTCCAGGCGTGTGCCTGAGCCGGAGGCGCCGCGCGGCGAATCGGGCGGTGCCGGTGCCGGGCATGCCGGCGGTGACGGGGACGCCGCTGGGGTTCCAGGCACCCCTGGCACCCCTGGCGTGAAGGGTGCTCCTGGAACCCCAGGCACCTCTGGCGCCCCGGGTGCTCCTGGTGCGGTTGGCGCCCTTGGCGCAATTGGTGCCCTTGGCGGAGGCCGTGCCGCGGGCGCAGCCGGGGTCGCGGGCGTCGAGGAGACCCGCCGGCTGCTGGCGGACGGCCGCTACGTGGCCGACGCCAGCCTCGCCACCGCGGTCTACCTGGCGCTGCGGCTCGGCCGGCCGCTGCTGCTCGAAGGCGAGGCCGGGGTGGGCAAGACCGAGGTGGCCAAGGTGCTCGCCGCGGCCCTGGGGCGGCGGCTGATCCGCCTGCAGTGCTACGAGGGGCTGGACGCGGCGGCGGCGCTCTACGAGTGGAACTACCCGCGCCAGATGCTGGAGATCCGCCTGGCCGAGCTGGGCGGCGAGGCCGGGGCGGCGGGGCGCGAGCGGCTGGCGCGCGACATCTTCGGCGAGCGCTTCCTGCTCAAGCGCCCGCTGCTGCTGGCGCTGGAGCCCGACGCCGCGGGGCCGCCGGTGCTGCTGATCGACGAGCTGGACCGCACCGACGAGCCGTTCGAGGCGTTCCTGCTGGAGATCCTGAGCGACTTCCAGGTGACCATCCCGGAGCTGGGCACGGTGCGGGCGCCGGCGCCGCCGATCGTCATCCTCACCTCCAACCGCACGCGCGAGATCCACGACGCGCTCAAGCGCCGCTGCCTCTACCACTGGATCGGCTACCCCGACGCGGCGCGGGAGCTGGAGATCGTGCGCCTGCGCGCGCCGGAGCTGGGCGAGGCGCTGGCCGGGCAGATCGTGCGCTTCGTGCAGCGCCTGCGCGCCGCCGACCTGTTCAAGCTGCCGGGGGTGGCCGAGACGCTCGACTGGGCGCACGCCCTGGTGGCCCTCGACCGGGTGGCGCTCGACGCCCCGACGGTCAACGCCACCCTCGGCGTGCTCCTCAAGTACCAGGACGACATCGAGAAAACCGCGGGCGGGCCGGTCGAGGAGATGCTGGCGGCACTATGATCCTGGCGCTCAATGCAAGCTTTACCGCAGCTCTCCGCAGGAGTGCCGCAGCGATGCGCAAGCGTCGCGCCGGCTCTTAGCAAGTTCTTGGCAACTACCGGCCGGGCTCCGGCCGAGGAGATAGTCCGCTCCGGTCTGCACGGCGCCCGCTCGCGGCACCATGCTTCATGGGGGGCAGGGGGCCGCGGGTGCCACCCGACCAACTCAGCCTCACTGGGAGGACAAAGCCATGACCAGAACTGCCAAGATCGCGTGCGCCATCCTTTTCGCCCTCATCCTCGCTCCGGCTCTCGCCGCCGCCGCCGCCGCCGCCGCGCCGGCGCCCTGCGCCGCGCCCACCGCGGCCGGTCAGGTCCCATCGCCGTTCCAGGGCCTGTCGAGCCCGCCCCGGATGAGCCTGCTCCACGACGGCCAGGCGGCGTCCGGCGACCTCGGCCTGCAGCTCTTCGCCGGCCGCTTCCAGGCGTCGAGCGGCTGCGGCCCCGACTTCTGCACCGCCGCCCAGCGGACGGCGTGCGACAACCAGTGCGAGCAGCAGGGCCACGGCCCCTTCGTCGGCCTGGAGTGCTGCACGAGCAGCTGCCAGACGCTGTGCATCTGCGGCAGCCGGCCCGTCGGCTGCTAGTTAGGTGCACCACCGAATCCGGCGCCCGGGGCCTCCGCTCCCCGCTCCGCTCCGCGGCGGCCGGATGCAGGGCGTCGCGCTGCCGCCGGCGCAGCGCCAAGGACCAGATGCTGGTGCCGGCCAGGGCTGCACGTCTTCACGGCTCAGAATGAGCAGTCTTGACGGCTCCGCCGCTTCCTTATACATTAGCTGTATACATCATGGACAAGCGCATCATGGTGAGGACTCAGATTTATCTGACCGAGAGTGAACGTGGTCAATTGGCAGCGCTGGCCGATCAGATGGGCAGGAGCCAGAGCGAGCTGATCCGCGAGGCGATCGACAGCTATCTGGCCAGCCGCTCCAGGGCTGGCCGCTTGGCTCACTTGCGGCAGGCGCGGAGCCTCTGGCGAGATCGAGACGATCTCCCTGACTTCGCCGCCCTGCGCGGCGAGCTCGATCGCAGGGCACGCTGACCCAGGCCGATATCGATGCCTGGACGCCTGCTTCTCGATTCCGACATCCTCATCGAATACCTCAGGGGACGTCCGAAGGCGGCAGACTGGCTGGAAGGAAAGGATTCCGAGCTCCTGATATCGGCGATCACAGTGGCAGAGTTGTTTGCCGGCGTGAGGGGCAAGCAGGAGGGTTTGGTCCTCGACCGCCTGCTGCTTGCAATGTCCGTGCTGCCTGCGACTCGTGAGATTGGCCGGCTGGCAGGGGAGTACCGGCGTCAGTATGGTCCGAGCCATGGCACCGGGCTGGCCGACGCGCTGATCGCGGCCACGGCCACGATCAGCGGTGCTCCCCTGGCGACCTTCAATCGCAACTATTTCCCCATGTTGAGGTCGCTTGTCGTGCCCTACACCCGCGGCTGAGCCGGCCTTTGGCGATGGCCATGCCGCCGGTGGTGAGGCTTGCGGCCAGACCGCGCGGACGCTCGATGGGGGAGCGACCTTCAGAGATGCAACCGATGGGCGATCCTGAGGCACCGGTGGCAGGTAGCGGCCGGGGATCCGAGCCATCGCCGAAGCCCGCCCGACCCGCGGCCTCGAAGTTGAGCGAGAACGTCGTCCATTTCACCCGCCTGCTGCGCGGCGCCGGGCTGCGGCTGGGACCGGCCAGCGCGCTGGAGGCCCTGGCCGCCGCCGCCGCGGTGGACGTGCTGCGGCGCGACGAATTCTACTGGGCGCTGCGCGCCGTCCTGGTCAAGCGCGTCGAGGACGGCGAGGTCTTCGACCAGGCGTTCCGCCTTTTCTGGCGCGATCCGCACGGTGCCCCCCAGGCGCTGGCGCTGCTGCTGCCGCAGGTGCGCGTGCCGCGGCCGCCCGCGGTGTCGCGGCGGGTGGCCGAGGCGTGGCGGCCTCCGGGTTCCGCGCCGCTCACCGCGCCGCCGCCTCCGGCCGGGCCCTCCGTGGTGCACGCCACGCTGTCGTTCTCGGCCGACGAGGTGCTGCGCAGCCGCGACTTCGAGCAGATGAGCGCCGCCGAGCTGGCGCGCGCCAAGCGCCTCGCCGCCGCGCTCGCCGCCACCTCGCCGGTCCTGCGGCCGGTCGTCACCCGCCGCTGGGCGCCCGATCCGCACGGCCCCCGCATCGACCTGGCGCGCACCGCGCGCGACAGCCGCCGGACCCTGGGCGACCTGGCGCCGCTGCGCTTCCGCTCTCGCGTCCTGCGTCCGCCGCCGCTCGTCGTGCTGTGCGACATCTCGGGTTCGATGGGACGCTACTCTGAGGTGCTGCTGCATTTCCTGCATGCCCTCCTCGCCGTGCGCGGCCGGATGCAGGCCTTCCTCTTCGCCACCCGGCTCACCAACGTCACCCGCATCCTGCGCCGCCGCGACCCCGACGAGGCGCTGGCCCGCTGCGGTCAGGAGGTGAGGGACTGGGCGGGAGGCACGCGCCTGCGCGCCTGCCTGCGCGACTTCAACCGCGCCTGGTCGCGGCGCGTCCTGGGCCACGGCGGCGTGGTCCTGCTGGTGACCGACGGCCTCGACCGCGACCCCGACCCGGGCCTCGCCGCCGAGGCGGCCCGCCTCCACCGCTCCTGCCGCCGCCTGATCTGGCTCAACCCGCTCCTCCGCTGGCAGGGCTTCACCCCGCGCGCCCAGGGCATCCGCGCCCTCCTGCCGCACGTCGACGAGCACCGCCCGGTCCACAACCTCGACAGCCTGGAAGCGCTGGCCCGCGCGCTGGCAGCTACCAGCGCGCGCGAGCCGCGGTGGAGAGATCCTCATCGTGGTAATCACCACGGCTGAAAACCTGGTGCCGGCGATCGCGTGGCGGACCATCTCTCGAAGATCACGCCCGTGCCCCGCACTGAAACCATCGTTCGAATCTTCGTTGCCTCACCTGCCGACACGAAAGCTGAGCGAGGTAGGCCAGCTGCCCGGCCACGGGAGCTCCGGCACGGCGGAATGCCGGATGAGGGAACGGTGGGGGTGGCCGACGCCGGTTGCTGGGCAATACCGAGCGACGGTCTCGACGCCGTGGAGCGGAGACTACGCCGGTGGGAAGCTCGTCTAAAACACTCTCAAATACCGGAACGGCGGAAGCGGGCAGGACGGGGGCGGGTGGGTGGGCGGTGTAGGAGGGCAGTTTGGTGGGCGGCGAGGCAGAGGTGATCGACCCCCCCAACCTGGACGGGTGGGCGGGGGAAGGCTGCAATTGCCACCGGCGCCGGAGGCACCAGCCCCCGTCAACGGGCGCGGGACGAAGCTCAGCGGTAAGCCTTGTCGCGGGCAAGCACTCGGAGGACCAGGATGGTCTCGCCAGCGCGGTTGAACCGCACACGCCAGCGGCCGACGCGGAGCCGGTACTCAGGTGGCGTCGTTGCCGTGAGCCGGCGGACGTCACCCGCACTGGTCAACGCGAAGCGGTCCACGGAGTCGAAGATGCGCTGCTGAGCCTCAGAGGGGAGGCGCGAGAGATCCTTCTCGGCAGGGGGCGTCCAAATGACGCGCAGCATCAGGGCAGCCGCAAGCGCTGGCGAAGCTCATCCGTGGTGACGCCGCGGCCGGCGGCGGCGTCCTGGCGCGCCTGGGCGAGTTGCCCGTCGAAATCGTCGTCATCTGGCTCATCGTCAAGGGGAGCGTGGTCGAGGGTGTTAAGGACTGCGGACTCGCCGAGTTTGCGTAGCGCCGCTTCGGCGGCGGGAAGATCGGCCTCGGGAAGAGCGTCCAGGATCTCGTGCAGCTCGGCTCGCGTCATGAGCTAATGCTAACGCAGAAAGGCGTGCGCAGGCGCCGTGCTGGCCTCGAAGCCGGGTGCCCACCTTGCCAGGTCGGCTGGGTCACCTCCCCTCCGCGCGCGATCTTGGCGCGCTCTCAGGTCTTGGCCGTGGAGGCCGACCAGGCGGCCCCCGGTGCGGCAGCGGGTGCAGACATAGGGGTTGTCCTTGAGCCGCGGCGCCGCCGCCAGCAGCTGCACCGCCGCGGCGCCGAGCGGGATGAGCTTCGCCCCGGTCTTGCTGTCGGACAGGCGCAGGACGCCGCGCTCCAGATCGACGTGGTCCCGGCGCAGCGTCAGGATCTCGTCGCGGCGGGCGCCGGTGAGCGCCAGCAGCCGGATGGCGAGGATCACCGAGGGCAGCTCCCGGCCCTCGGCCTCGACGGCCGCCAGGGTTTCCCCGAGCCGGCTGAACTCCGAGTAGGACAGGAACCGCTCCTGGCGCCTTTCGGCATACCGCTGGAGACCGCGGCAGGGGTTGGAGCCACGCGGCCTCACGTCCCAGGCCTCGGCGAGCGAGCACATCTTCGACATCAGGGCCACCACGCGGTTGGCCCGCACGGGCCGGCCGCCGAGGTCGCGGTGCAGGCGCGCCACACGCGGTAGGCAACGCCAGCGACCTCCATCGCAAGCCGTCGTACCGGGTTCAGCACCCAGCGGCGCACTCGCTCTGGCCGCGGAGGTGCTGGCCCATGGCCAGGCGGGTAGGAGGTCGCGGCTCGGGGCTAGCAACCCGTTGGTCGCCAAGCCGCTCGCCGCGGCGCTCTCCGAGGGGCAGGCTGCGGGCCGCCGGCCGGGTGCCGCGGCGGACCGCACCTTCTCGCTCGATCCGAAGATCGCGGACCGGGCGCGGGACGTGGCCTATCACCAGCGCCTGACGGTGGTGGAGGTCGGTCGTCGAGGCGGAGATCCGGCTCTACGTCGAGCAGCTGGAGCACGAGCGCCGGGAGCTGTTCCCCGAGCGGCCGCGCCGCCGGCGGCGGGCGCGCCGGCTTGCAAGTTAGGTTTTCTTAGCGCAATCCAGCCCCCGCCCGGGTGGGGACTGACCGGATCGAGCTTTGTAGGGAAAGGTGAAACGGCCTCTGAATCGATGCTCTTTTGTACTTCAAATAAAACGAAAGCCTATACCGGCGGGGGCGGTGGCCCGCAAGAAAAGGGCCACCGGCCAATCCCCGGTGGCGACGAGGTGCAGCGGTGCTCCGGCTGGCGCAGTGCTCATCCACCGCCGATGGAGAACACGGCGGACGGCACGTGCCAGTTGCGACGGTAGTAGAGGCGCAGCCGGGAGAAGAGGGCGCCCGCCGGAACGCCCATCTCCATGCGCCCCGCCAGCTCCCTGTGCAGGAGATGCCAGGCAGCCGTGGCGTTCCTGTGCGGGATCGGGATGGCCGGCTGAAGCGCCGCCGCCGCGAGGAGGCGCACGGCGGTGGCCGTCTCGCCCAGGACGGTGTGGGCCTCGGCCAGGTCGAGCGTGGCAAGGAGGAACTCGCGCTGGTCCCCGGCGCGGAGAGCGTGCTGGACCTGGCGGAAGATGTCCACCGCGTCGGCATGCTGGAGATCGGCGGCGAAGCGCCGGCAGTCGGCGATGACCGCCCACGCCCTGGACTGCATATCGTTGGCCGCCGCGTCGCCGCCGACCGCCTGCGGGTCGAGCAGGCCCACGATGTCGAGGGCGAGCCGCGCGATGCTGGCCGCCTCGTTCGGGTCGGTGCGGCTGGCCCTGCCGGCGGCGTCGAGGAGGACGCGGAAGAGGCCCCAATAGTGCCAGTCCCTGCGCAGGACGATGAGCGGCAGCCGCTCGTCCGGCGGCAGGGGGATCAGAGCCGACCAGTGGGCGCAGCCGCGCAGGTGCTCGAAGGCGATGCGGCGCTCGGCGCGGTCGGCGAAGCGGACGGCGGCGCGAAATGCCGCGTCGTAATCGAGATCGGCGAACGCCTTGGCGCCCTCTGCGCCGAGCCAGTAGCCCGCCTCGGTGGTGATCCGCCGCGCGAGGTCCGTGCACGCGGGGCATTGGGCGAGGAGGTGGCGGAGGATCGCCTTGCGCTCGGGGCGGGAGGCGCGCTGGTCGAGGAAGCGCCGGAAGAGGTCTGCCGAGAAGTGCCAGTCCGGCGGCGGGCTGAGGATGCTGTCCTCGTTATCCTCGTTGTACTCGTTGCGTCGGTTGGGCGGCGTCTCGCTCATCGGGCGGAGCATGAGCTGCGCCGTGCTTGCAACCCGCGGCCTGGTCCGCCGCTGTCAATTCGGCGGCATGGCGAGGACTGGTGAAATCACTTATTGAGGGTCGCATAATATAGTGACAACTAGAAGAGCTCGGCTTGACTCGAGAAGGCGGTGATCAGCCGCGGCTGGCGCCGGATTCGCTCAAGGGCGCGGCGGGCGAGCGAACTCAGCTCGCCAAGGTTCTTCGGGCAGAGATTGGAGATCGCGTGGTGCTTGACCTAGCCCCACAGGTACTCGACTCTCAGTAAGTCTCATGGAGGGGGCCCCTCCACCACTCAGCGCTCCGTCTTCGACCCCAGGACAGATGCAGAGCGTCCTGGGCCGTCATCGTCCTTACCAGCGCTCACTATCGTCACTGTGAGGAGCTGGGCGAAGGACCCGTGGCGCACTTAATCTACTGAGGGGTCGCATCTTACGGTGCCAGCCTGATGAGTCTCGAAGACCCGCCTAGTTGGCTTTTCCGAGGCGGCGAGCTGTCACTCACTTACGCGACAGTCAGTAGGTACTAATTAATGGGCCTGCGGCGGGATGCTGATGTCAAGGCGCCGCACGAAATTGACATTTCGAATGCCGCAACTAGTGCCATCGCGCGAGCCGACCATGAATAGCAGTGGATCATTGTCGGCTTTTGCCTCGTGGCCACAGTCAAAATCCGGAAGGCTTGTTATACCCCCACTGATCAGCCTGATTCCAGAAATACGATCATTTATGGCCGAAAGTTGCTGTTGCACTTGACCAGACAAGGTGTTCACCTGCGACGCAAGTGCTCTGATGTCACCTTGCATTTCGGGCAGAACCCTATCCGTTCCAAGAACCTCAATGGGACGCAGCCCGCCCCTGTTGGTGTTCATTGTTACCTGGATAGTTGTCTCAGGCGGCTTGCGGCATAGGATCGAGAATGGAACCGAGTGAGGTTTGTTAAGCTTTATGTTGCACGACACTTGAATTGGCTGACTTGATAGTTCTGTAACCGTGACACTATTGTCTCCCTGCGCATTGTTGTGAATATCTATCGCGAAGGAATTTAGCTGGTTGGACGGGATCACAACAGCAGAGAAGCCGGGACTCTGTAAACAAGATTCCAAGACATTAACAGCGTTGGCGCTGATGCTCTGGCTCTCCTGAATTACCACCGCATTGTTGGAAAATGTGCTCAGTGACATGGAGCAGAATTGCGTACGCCGGGCGCTGAAATTGCTGCTGTTGGTGCTACCTCCGAGTGTCGCATCTATCAGGTTTACCAGGCTTATGCCAAGATTAGCAGAGTTCTGGGAAGCGCTTTCAAATGTCATCGATTGGTCAAAGCAATAAACTTGCTGTGCAAAGGCGAACGCTTGAGTGGAAGTAAACGTGTGTTGCTTATCCTGTATTCCAGCCTTGATAAGTGCCAAGCAAACGTCATTTTGCCCACGGGCAATCACTGCACAGCAGGAGAGAAGGATCGACAACCCGGCAACTCGAAGCCAAAACATTTCAACTCCTTTCGCATGAGTCGCTTTGTCGTTCAGTCTTGTTTCGGAAATCCCAAGCCACGCCGGGGATCGTGTACGGTCACGCATAGCATCCGCCATTGAAAAATGAAAGTCCAATACTGCCATGGCGATACGATCATAAGATGATGCGGGGGGCTAATTGGCGACATTTGCGGGTCTCGGCTGCCTGCACATGCGCAGCCCCGACCACCTGGTCGATCGCCGCGCGCGCCGTGTCATCGGCCGCGTGCTGCTCTGGCGCTCAAGCCGCGCTCGACCTCCAAGACGACACCGCCGCGCCCCGGTCGCGCCGGTCCGGCTCCGCTCCCGTGGTGATGCCGCGCCGCGCGAAAGGCCGCCCGCCGCGGCCGGCAGCGCCCCTCCCGCTCGGAATCACAGTCGCCCCGGTGGCCGTCCGGCCCCGTCCAGCGGCGAGCGTGCCGGTGGCGACCCGCCGCGCCTACGAGGGCGAACTGGACCACTTTTGGGCTTGGGCGGCGGCCGAGCTGGGCCTGCCCGAGATCTACCCCGCGCCAGCAGTTTGTCGCCGACCACTTGCGCGGCCTGCCCGCGGCCACCGACCGGGCGCTAATTGATGCAGGCGTCAAGGCCGCACCGGGGCCGCACCGGCCGGCCACCGTCGTGCGGCGTCTTGCTTCGCTCTCGGCCGCCCACCAGGTGCTTGGTAGCGCCAACCCGTGCACCGAGGCGGCGGTGCGCGAGCTGATGGCGAAGGCGCGGTGGCAGCGCCCCGCGCGCGGTGTTCCGGCGCCACGGCTCCAGCGCGTCAGGCCGGGCTGGAATACGAGACGCTGGCGGCTATGCTCGCCACCTGCGGCGAGCATCTCATCGGCCGGCGTGACCGCGCCTTGCTCCTGCTGGCGTGGGCGAGCAGTGGGTTGTGTAGAGGCCACCGGCTGCTGTGGTGCTGTGCTGCCGGCCGGTGGCGGGGGTGTCGCTACTTCAGGCGGGCCGTGAGCTGCGCGACAGCCCGGGCGAGCTTGCCCCTGCCGGCAGCGTCGGCGCTCGCGGACCCGGCGCAGGGCGCTGCCGACCTGGCAGGCGACGCGATCGGCGGCCGTCACGGCCGGGCCGCCTTGGCAGCGAGAGGGTTGAAGAGCAACGCCAGCCGCGCCATGAGCGGGCCGCGCTTCTCCGGGGCCGGGAAGATCAGCCGGAAGAACTCCAGCGGGTGGACCTGGAGCACATCCAGGATGTCGAGGAGATGGTACAGCTTGAGGTCGAACCGCCCGGAGAGCAGACGGGCGAGATCGACTCCGGCGTCGTCCTCGGCGAGGCACCTGTAGATCTGGCGGCGGCTCAGGCCGGTGAGATCGATGAGGGCGGCGAGGGTCTCGCTCACCCGGACAACCTCCTTGCGGTCTCGCCGCCAAAGAACCGCGCTCTTAAACCGCCACCCACACCACCCACAGGCCCGGCTGGACTGCCGCTATGTGCCGTGATAAGAAATTGGACGTCTGAGATCCGTGGTGGAGTGAATCACCCTACCGGCGCGCCTCGCGCGAGCCGATCGACCGCTGCCGTCGCGACCCTCGCGAGGGCGCGTAAAGGGAGGAATTCCATGTTTGCGAAGCCGCAAGATCAAGTTGTCAGTCGCTCTCGCCGGTGGCCGCTGGCCGCCTCGATCCTGGTAGCAGCCGGCGCCCTCGGCGTCACCCAGGCGCGGGCGGACATCCAGATCAATGTGATGAACTGCGCCCAGGCCACGATGAAGGTCGACGCCTACGATTCCAAGGACACGGTGAGGGTCACCCCGGCCTCGTCGAACTCGTTCTCGCAAGGGTCGAGCGGCACGCTTCATTGCGCCGGCGAAGGCAAGGGCTACTGCCAGACCCAGATCACGCCCGCGAACAACCAGGACCGTTGCTACAGCTCGCCTCCCGGCACCAAGGGCATTCACATCGATTCGGGCAAATGGCTCGTCATTGAGGGCGTAGAGGTGACCATGAGCTGCTGGCCGATCTACGAGCAGGTCGATTCGCCCCCCTCGGCCGACGCCTGCACGAAGATGGGTATCGCCAACGATTGAGGCCGTAGCGCCGGTCACCGGGAGACTTCTGCAGCGAAGCCGCCTGGTGACCGGGCGCGGAGCCGCGCGCGCAGGATCAGGAATGCCTTCCACGAGCGTGTCCCAGCCGCGGGGGTAGAAGGGGAAGACCTCAAACACGAGATTCGGTTCTATCTCCTCCGCGTGTAGAATGCTGGCATGGACGCGCGCTGTCGCGGGTCGCACATCGCCCTGGTATGGGGGGTATTGGTGCTTGCCGCCGGGTCGCGAGCACGAGCGGCTGAACAACCAGCGGTCGAGCGGTCAGTTGTCGTAGGGCCGGCGCGGTTGACGCTTGCAATCGACCGCGCCGAGTTCTTCCTCGGCGAGAACGTCCTTATCGACTACTGTCTTGAAAACCTCGGCGCTGAGCCTTTGTGGATCGACGTCGGCAGCGACAATGAGTTCGTCTCTCGCAACCTGCGTTTTCACCTCGTGGTCACTGCCGCGGACGGCTCGGCGGTAGCCGCTCCTGACGATGCCTCGTCGTCAGGGGGCGGCATCGGTTGGCGCTTTTCCCTCGCCCACGGAGAGTCGTACTGCCAATCGCTGCCGCTGCTGCGATATGCCCGCATCGACGCGCCCGGTGAGTACACCGTGCGGGTCACGCACGACCTTGGTTGGGCGAAGGCAGGCGGACTCAAGGCTCCGACGGGCGAGCTACCGGTGCGCTTCCTTATGCCCGACGCGAGCGAGGCAGCCCGCCTCGTCGATGAGGTCCTCGCCCTCCCCTCCGAATCGAGCACTGGCCCTCCGCGGCGCGATACTCCCTGGGGCGACCCGACCACCCTGCGCTATCCTGTCTACCTGGCGCCGCTCCTCGCGCGAGCGGAGGCTGGCGAGCCGCGGGCGGTGATCGCTCTGGGCGAGGTGCCCTCCCCGCAGGCGACTCAAGCGTTGCTTAAGCTCGCGCGCAGCCCAGCGCGGGAGGTTGCTCGTACGGCGGTCTCTGCGCTGACGTCCCGGTTGCCCGATCTGGAATTCACCGGCCCCCTACCGGCTCGCGACCCCTTCGTGAGCTCCCAGCTTGCAAACCTCCGGTGTCTTAACCGTGCCGTGTGGCGCGGTGAGCAGGTGCCCGACGCACGGCAGCTGGCGCGGGAGCTTCTCGCCGCTTCCGAGCCCTCCCAGGTTGCGGCGGGCGCCCTGATCCTCGAGTGCGTCGGCGCGGCGGAAGACCTGGCACCGGTGAGCGCCGCGCTAGCGGTGGCAATCAACCATCCGCAGTCCGAGAAAGGTATCTATCCGCGGCCGCACGGTGCGGCGCAGGAGCTGGTGCGCGCCGCGACGATGCTTCTCGCGCGGGGTGCCGTGTTGCCGCCGGTTCCCCGCTCGGTTGGAGAATGGGGGGTGTTCTTCGTGCAAGCCCGCCGCGGCCCAGCTTTTCTCGCCGCGGTGACACCCGACGTCTGGCAAGTCACACTCGGCTCTCCCTTCAGCTACCTTCGGCAGCTGGCGCTCGAGAGCATCACCGGGGAACCGCCGCCCGCCGTGCACGCGCTCCTGCCTCATCTCCTCTCGGACCCGGATCTGGACGTGAGCATCGAGGCCTGTCGCGTCGCCAGTCACTCTCGCGACCCCTCTCTTGTACCTGCACTGATGACCATCCTGCGCACGGCATCGGACTTCATGTTGCTCAATGGCGCCTTGAATGCGGCGAGCGCTCTCGGCGCTTACTACGACGCGCTCCTGACGGCCGCAGAGCGCCTTCCGGAGAAGGACCAATTCGGAACGATGATGGGCTTCCTGGCTGGCCTGGTGGAGGGCTCCAGGGGCTACAGCTCCGATTCTCATCAAACCGCCCAGGACCTGGCGGCGACGCGGCGGCTATGGCAGCGCTTCCTGAGCGAACACCGAGAAGAGATCGCAGCCGGACAGCACTTCACCGTCGGCGATCCCCGCCTCCCGCGCGCGCTGTTCCCACCCGGGTTCCACTTCTGGACTGTCGATGGCCACCAGTGGCCCTGATGGCGACACCGCAGTGCGAGCAGCCACCGGGCCGGCTGTGGCGCTGGCGGCAACCCATCGTCGCCGCAAGGAGCTCTTATACCTTGCACATCACGGCCCATACCCGTTTGCCAGACCGCCGGGAGCGACCACGATATGATCGATGCCATGACTCCGACGAGGTCCTGCTGGAACGCGATGCTCGCTCTCGCGCTCGGTCTCCTGGCGCTCTCTCCCGCCCGCGCGCAGGCGCCGCTGACCGGCGACCTCGTTCTCTGGACGGACGCCAGCCATCCGGCGCTGTCTCCACCGACGACAGCCTGCGATGACGCGGGCGTCTGTGCGGCGTTCTGGATGGTTTCGGAGGACGCGCAGAACACGCAGATCGATCTCCTGGGTTCCGTGGTGTCCCCAGGTGGAATCACGGCTCCCGCCCTCCTCGGCGAGAGCGGCCCCACCTCGGCACCGATTGCCGTGGGCATGCAGAACGGGTTCGCGGTTTTCTACGACGCGGACTCAACCCCGTCGGCCTCGGGCCCGGTTCTACGGCTCCTTGGCGAAGACCTGATCCTCGCGAGGCCGCCCATCCAGCTTCCCGCGCTGGTGGCACGGGGCGACACCTACGCCGGCACTGCGAGCGTGGTGCGGACGCCTTATGGGTTCGCGCTGCTGGGGCAATCCGCCCCGCGGCACGAGAGTGGTCTCTATGTGAGCTTTGCCGTCGTCGATACGGACGGTCGGCTTCTCCGCCCGCCGGTGCAGCTCAGCCCGCCAGGCTTGAATTCTGGGCTTGGACTGGCGGTGCAACCCGAGGGGAGCCTCGTCGCGGTCTACTCCTCGCAAACCGCGCTCTCCCGCGGCTGCTCGCAAGTGTTCGTGCGCAGCATCATCCCCTCCTCGCGGCGGCCCCTCGGGCCTGCGGTGGCGGTCGCGGACACATCCTGCTACCAGGACTTCCCGGCGGTCGGCGTCGCTGCGGACGGCACGTTCCTCGTCGCGTGGGCATCGGGGACGGTGAAGAGCCCGGCGGTCATCGTCGCCGAGCGCTTCTCCGCGCGAGCGCGCCCGCTCGGCAAGCTCTTCCGGGTCAGCCAGAGCGTGGCTGCTTTGTTGCCGGCCGTCTCCGTCGACCCCGGCAACCACTACCTCGTCGTCTGGGAGGGTCGCGATCCGAGCGGCGCCGCCGACGACATCAAGGGCCGCTGGCTCGAGGCTGACGGCACTCCGATCACGCCCGAGCTGACACTGAACGAGGCTCAGGACGACCTCGATCACCTCGCTCAGGGCGCACCGCAGGCCGCGGTGGCCAGCGGTGGTTTCGCGGTCGTGACGTGGCAAAGCAGTGTGCCGAGCAACTTGAATCCTGTCGCCTCCTCCGTCGCGCGCGTGTTCACGACGCCGCCGTAGCGGCAGGACAGCGACCCGGTACTCCGCCAGACCGGCGAGCTCTACCCCGCATCGGCGGGCCGTGTGGACGAGCACCGCCCGGTCCACAACCTCGACAGCCTGGAAGCGCTGGGCCGTGCGCTGGCGGCGGCCGGTGACTCAGCGGCGCGCCGGACCTGAACCCGGACGCTTGCTCTTCCCGCTCGTCTCGGCCGGCTCAGGGATAGGCGGAAGCTCGTAGGGAGTGAGCAGCAGGTCGAGGCCGGCGAGGATCTGGCGCAGCCGATCCGGCGCAAGGCTGCCGATCCTCTCGTGCAACTCATCTTTGTCGACGGTGAATAGCTGAGTGACGTTGACCACGCTGGGCCTTGGCAGGTTGGCCTCACCCTGTTCGAGGATGACGTTGCCCGGCGATGCGGCGCGCTGCAAGTTGGAGGTGATCGCACAGACCACAACCGTGTCGATCTTGCTGCTGTTGAAAAGATCGTTTTGCAGCACGACATGAGGATGGAGGAGGGCTGGCCCAGAGCCATTCCGCGGCCCCAGATCGACCCAGTAGACGTCGCCCTGACGGATCACCACTCGCCTTCGACCAGTCGGCGATGCTGGCGCCGGGTCGAGCGCCGCCAGGCCTTGTCGGCCGCGCTCGCGGGTCCGGCATAGGCCCGGTCAATCGCCGCTTTGAGCGCCTGCACCTCGTGGCGGTCGAGGAACTCCTCGACCGCACGAGCAAACAGCTGGCTCCGCGGTATCCGCAGCTCACGAGCCAGAGCGTCGACTCGTTCAAAGGTCGCCTCAGCGAGAGAGATCGCCGTCTTGACGTTGGCCATGATCCAAGTATAACCAAGCGGACATACCGCCGGCAATACCTGAGCTCACCGGAGCCGGTTCGCTCCCGCGGCATCGTGTTGACCGACACCAAGGGTTGCACAGCCAGGGTGACCATCGTCAACGTCAGGCAGAGCAACGGCGTGATCCACGTGATCGACACCGTGGCGATGCCGTAAGCAGGTCCATCCCGCTCGGCACGGTGCCGGGGGCGGAACGCCCGTCCCCGGCATCCCCGGCACCCCAGAAATCGTTGCGTTGCAGCTTTTCAGCTGAGCTGGAACGCCGTCGGGTGCCTGGGCTGGTAGAGGCCCAGCCGGCCGCCGCCCGGCACCACGATCGAGGTCACCAGGCCGAAGGACTGCTCCTGGATCGGGCCGGCGACCTCGACCCCCTTGGCCTGGAGCTCCTCGGCCGTGCGCTGGATGTCGTCGCACATCAGGTGGAGCTCGTGGCGGCCTCCGCCCGGCGCCTCCGCCGGATGGATGCCGAGCTCGGCGGGCGGCAGGGCGAAGATCAGCCACCCGTGCCCGGCATCCACCGCCGGGAACCCCAGCACGTCGCGAAAGAACGCGCGGGCCTTCTCCGCATCCTCGGCATACAGCAGGGCATGCACGGCGTTGATCATGGGCGCTCCCTCCCCCGCGGATCCTACCCCCGGGCCCGCCCGCCCGGGCCTGCCTGGCCGCCCGCTCCTTCCGGTCCGCCGGTCGCCGCTCCTTCCGGCCCCGCCCGGGTGGGGGGGACCGATCTGCTAAACTCTGGCCCCTATGACCGCCCCGAGCAGCCGCCCGCGCGTGGGCATGATCAGCCTCGGCTGCGCCAAGAACCTGGTGGACAGCGAGATCATGCTGGGGGAGCTGGCCCGGCGCGGCTACGAGGTGGTGGGCGACCTCGACCGGGCCGAGACGCTGGTGGTCAACACCTGCGCCTTCATCGAGGAGGCCAAGCAGGAGTCGATCGACACCATCCTGGAGGCGGTCGGACGCAAGGGGCAGGGGGTCGAGCGGGTGCTGGTCGCCGGCTGCATGGTGAACCGCTACGGCGACGAGCTGGCGCGCGAGATCCCCGAGATCGACGGCTTCGTCGGCCTCGACCAGCTGCGCGAGGTCGGGCGGCTGGTGGAGCTGGGCGGCGGGCCGCCGCTGCCGGCGCCCTCCCACCTGGTGTTCGACCACACCGCGCCCCGCCTGCTCACCACCCGCGGCCACGCCTACCTGAAGGTCGCCGAGGGGTGCAACAATCCCTGTACCTTCTGCGCCATCCCCATCTGGCGCGGGCGCTTCCGCAGCCGCACCATCGCGAGCCTGGTGGAGGAGGCGCGGCGCCTGGAGGAGGAGGGCGGCGTCCTGGAGCTCGACCTCATCGCCCAGGACACCACCCGCTACGGCGAGGACCTCGGCCTGGGGCGCCACGGGCTGGTGCGCCTGGTCGAGGCGCTCCTCGCCGGCACCTCGATCCCCTGGCTGCGCTTCCTCTACGCCTACCCGACCACCCTGGACCCGGACCTGCTGCGCCTCATGGGCAGCGAGCCGCGCTTCTGCTCCTACCTCGACATGCCGCTCCAGCACAGCCACGGCGACATGCTCAGGGCGATGCGGCGCGGCGGCGACGCGGCGCGCTACCTGCGCCTGCTGGAGCGGGCGCGCGAGCTGGTGCCCGACGTCTTCCTGCGCTCGACCTTCATCGTCGGCTTCCCGGGCGAGACCGAGGAGCACTTCCGCGACCTCGTCGCCTTCGTCGAGCGCGCCCGCTTCGACCACCTGGGGGCCTTCGCCTACAGCGCCGAGCCGGACACCCCGGCGGCGGCGCTCGCCACCGGCGCCGGCCGCGTCCCCCGCCACGTCGCCCGCCGCCGCCTGCGGCAGCTGCTCGTCCAGGGTCGTCGGGTAGGCATACAGGAAGCGGATCCACGGGATCGAGGTGGCGGCGAGGAGCGCCTCGACCAGCCGCAGCAGCC